>JAJZUU010000076.1 GCA_021848325.1 Pseudomonadota bacterium
TCTACAACCGGCAACGGAAACAGGCTCGCCTCGGCTACCTGTCACCCGCTGCCTTCACGCAGCGATACTATGCAAAACAACTCGCCGCTTAACTCGTTGGACTCCACTATTGCCAACCGACCTCAATCTGCGCTTGGGCCAGAATGACGGAGATAGGCAAGCCGCCTACCGGCAGTTGTTCCGGGCCCCGGAGGAGTAAGGAACGGGTCAAATCTAGCGTTATACATAAATCCCCAAGCATTCCAAGTGATAGCCATCGCTACGCTCCCCCACCCCGCTGGCAACTACGCAACGCGCAGCCGCGCCAGCGATGCGCGGGCGCTGCCACCGCTTATGTCCGGCACAATCTTCAGTTCGAGCGCCGTTACGGCGTCGAGATCGATCTCGTAGTCTTCGGCCTCCCGTGCCGCCCCCGGCGGGCTGAAGTTGTATTGCTGGCGCAAGATCTCCCGGTACGACCGGCCGCCGTCCGGCGACCAGCGCAAGGCGAACTCCTGCGTGCGCTCCTGCCGGTCTTCCCGGAACGCCAGGTGGATCCGCCGCAATCTCAGGGGCTCGTCGAACAGGAGGCGGATCGTCCGTTCCCCGGGCTGTGCGGCCTGCCAACCCGAGTCCGCGCCTGGAATCAGCGCCGCTTCGATCGGGTGAGCGGCGTCTTCCGACGTGATCTCGACCCGGGCCAGGCGTTCCAAGTCCAGCCAGCCCTGCTCGGCGGCCGCATTGTCGCGAGGGCCGTGTTCGATAATGCGCTTGCGCATGGCCTGACTCCTTTTTCTCCCTGTGGATAGTCGTATCCGGTCGGCGTGCAGCCGCGGCCATGGTGTAACTATAGGCCAAACCGCCCACCGAAGGTGAAGCGAAAAGGGCGCCCCGGCCGATCGCAGCGCGACAGCCGAGGGTGCCCCTGTCTGGAGGTGTTCGGGCCGCCGGATCGGATGAGCCGGCTAATGTTCCCCCTTGGTCTTCAGCAGGCCGGCCAGCCGGTTGCCCTGTTTCTGCGGGCCGCCTCTGGGGAAAATCTCGTGCAGGTAGTGGTTGCTGCCGCGCTCGGGGCCCCAGACCTGGGTGAAGTGCTTGATCATAGCCCGCACCTGGGGCTGCACGCCGTGCTCCTGGTAATAGGCCCGCAGGAAGCGGATCACTTCCCAGTGTTCGGCGGTGAGTTTGAGGCCTTCCAGCCGCGCCAGTTCACGGGCGAAATCCTCCGACCACTCTTCCGTATTTTCGATGTAGCCTTCGGCGTCGGTCTTCACTTCCCGGTCGCCGACCGTCACCATCTTGGCCGGCAGGCCAAGTCTGGTCAAAAGGGGTGCGTTCACGAAAATCTCCTTTCAGGTATGCGCTATCGGTTTACCCGTGTTCCATTTCGGGCCCGGGGCTTTCGGCGTGCCGCGACGCGCCGTAAAGCCATATTGGGCGATCCTATGATAACCGGGTGGCCTTTACGCCGAAATCGGGCGGAAGGGGTAGGTCGGCGAGGGTACGGGGCCCCCCCCTTTTGGGGGATGCCGTGAGCTTTCCCCTTACCTGGCGACGGCCGCCCTCTTGCTGCGCACGATCTGGTAGGCGCGCCCCAGATAGCCCAGGGGCGCGCTCCAGATGTGGACCAGCCGGGTGAACGGGAAGAACAGGAACACCGACATGCCCAGGAACACGTGCACCTTGTAGATGGTGTCCACGTTGGCCAGGTAGCCCGGGTTGGGGTGGAGATAGACGATGCTCTGCACCCATTCCGCCAGCGAGACCATCACCTCGGCGTTGCCGTGGGCGGCGTGGCCCAGGGACACCGGCAGGGTGGACAGGCCCACCATCAGGGTGAGCATGAGCCAGCCCAGGATGTTGATGTCCATCCAGCGGCTGGCGGCCCGCACCCGCCGGTTGCCCAGGCGCCGCAGCCACAAACCGGCGCCACCGATGAGGGCGGAGGTGCCGAAGATGGCGCCGGCCACGATGGCGGTGTATTGGTGCGCCATGTCCGACATGCCCAGCGCCCGAAACACGGGATGGGGGATGAGCAGGCCGAAGAAGTGCCCGAAAAAGATGGCGATGACGCCCGCATGGAACAGGTTGCTGTAGAGCCGCATGCCTTTTTTCGACAACAGTTGGCTGGAGTCGCTCTTCCAGGTGTACTGTTCCTTGTCGAAGCGGATCCAGCTCCCCAACACGAAGACCGTCAGCGCCACGTAGGGATAGACGCCGAAAATGAGTGTGTACAAGTCCATGACATCCTCCTTAGGCTGCGATGCGGGCGAGGCGCCCGCGGTTCTCGATGATCCTCACCAGCGGCGCGTAAGGGCTGCCGGCCTTTTCCAGGTTGGCCGCGAGCCGGCCCAGCACCGGCACCGACCGGGTCAGGAATAGACGGGCCTCCACTTCTTCCAGGCCGGCGGCGAATTCCAGGATCAGGGGCAGGTAGTCCGGCAGTTCCTCCGACGCCGGCTCCATGCCGAATTCCCGGTAGTATTCGGTCATCTCGATCAGGGCCGGCCCGCGCCCGCGGTCGTCCCCGAACAGGTGGTGGGTGAGGTGCAGGCTGTGCTCCGGGGTCAGGTCGAAGGTCTGCACGTAGGCGGCTTCCAGTTCGGTGAGGGAATTCGCTTCCACCCACGCCAGAAAGCCTTCCAGGGCGGCCCGCTCCTGCTCGGCCAGGGGCTCCCGGGCGAGCCGCGCCCGCAACTGGGGCAGGGCGGCCTTGAGGTCCTGCTCGGGGTAGTCCAGCAGGGCGGACAGAATCTTGTAGATCGGCATGGCGGCCTCCTGATCAGTAGCGTTCGTCGGCGGACGGCGCGGGCTCGAGCGAGTCCAGCGTTTCCTTGCGCCGTTCGGGGAACAGGGAGTTGGGGCTGATCCCCGGCGAGCTGTCGTTGCCGAAGGTGAAGCCGTTCTGGCCCTGGAAGCCGTAGAAGTCCTCCAGCCGTACCTCCTCGTGGCCGGTGGGGATGACGAAGCGGTCCTCGTAGTTGGCGATGGCCAGATAGCGGTACATCTCCTTGGCCTGGTCCTCGGTGATGCCGGCGGCCTCCAGCGCCCGGGTGTCCGCCTTGCCCTCCACGTGTACCGAACGCTGGTAGCTGCGCATGGCGATCAGCCGGTTGAGGGCGTTGCGCACCGGCTCTTCCCGGCCCGCGGTGAGCAGGTTGGCCAGGTACTTGAGCGGCAGGCGCAGGGAGTCCGCCAGGGGGATGGCGCCGTCCGGGCCGGTGGGCAGGTTGCCCTGGTCGATCTGGGACTGCACCGGGGACAGCGGCGGGACGTACCACACCATGGGCAGGGTGCGGTATTCGGGATGGATGGGGAAGGCGATCTTCCAGTCGATGGCCATCTTGTAGATGGGCGACTTCTGCGCGGCGCCGATCCAGTCTTCCGGCACCCCGTCCTTGCGGGCCTGGGCGATCACGGCCGGGTCGTTGGGATCGAGGAAGATATTGAGCTGGGCCTGGTACAGGTCCTGCTCGTTCTGCCTGCTGGCCATTTCCGCGATGCGGTCGGCGTCGTACAGCATGATGCCGTTGTAGCGGATGCGCCCCACGCAGGACTCGGAGCAGATCGTCGGCATGCCCGACTCCACCCGGGGATAGCAGCCGATGCACTTCTCGGCCTTGCCCGATTCCCAGTTGTAGAACACCTTCTTGTAGGGACAGGAGGAGACGCACATGCGCCAGCCGCGGCACTTGTCCTGGTCCACCAGCACGATGCCGTCTTCTTCCCGCTTGTAGATGGAACCGGAAGGACAGGCGGCGACGCAGGCCGGGTTCAGGCAGTGGTTGCAGATGCGCGGCAGATACATGTGGAAGGTATTCTCGAACTCCCCGTACATCTGCTTCTGGATGTTGTCCAGGTTCTTGTCCTGGCTGCGTTTCGCGTACTCGCCGGCGAGGTCGTCCTCCCAGTTGGGGCCCCAGTGGATCTTCTCCATCCGGCTGCCGTCCAGTTGCGAGCGCGGGCGCGCGGTGGGCGCCGCCTCCGACAGGGGTGCGTTCTGCAGGTGGGCGTAGTCGAAGGTGAACGGCTCGTAGTAGTCGTCGATCTCCGGCATGTCCGGGTTGGAAAAGATGTTGATCAGCTTGGACAGGCGGCTGCCGGACCTGAGTTCCAGCTTGCCGTCCTTGAGCTCCCAGCCGCCGCGCCAGATTTCCTGGTTCTCCCACTGCTTGGGATAGCCGATGCCGGGCTTGCTCTCCACGTTGTTGAACCAGGCGTACTCCACCCCCTTGCGGTTGGTCCACACGTTCTTGCAGGTCACCGAGCAGGTGTGGCAGCCGATGCATTTGTCCAGGTTGAAGACCAAAGCGAATTGTGCGCGAACTTTCATCGTTTACTCCTTTGCGTAGCCGTTGCGGTGGGCGCGGCGCACCCTGGATCCATTCCTCAGCGGGGACCGATCCCGGGCGGGTTGAGCTGGGCCTCCCGCTCGGAGGTCAGCGGCCGCTCCAGCCAGTCCACCTGGTCGTCGTCGATCTTGTGGATCACCACGTACTCGTCGCGCTGGCTGCCCACCGTGCCGTAGTAGTTGAAGCTGTAGCTGAGCTGCGCGTAGCCGCCGATCATGTGGGTCGGCTTGACCACCACCCGGGTCACGCTATTCAGGATACCGCCCCGTTTGCCGGTGGCGCCGGAACCCGGCACGTTGATGATTTTTTCCTGGGCGTGGTACATCAGCGCCATGCCGCGCGGCACCCGCTGAGAGACCACCACCCGCGCCACGGTGGCGCCGTTGGCGTTGATCGCCTCTATCCAGTCGTTGTCCTGCAACCCGATCGACTTGGCGTCCAACTCGGATAGCCACATCGTCGGCCCGCCACGGAACAACTGCAGCATGCGGAGGTTGTCGTTGTAGGTGGAATGGATGCCCCACTTGGAATGCGGGGTAATCCAGTTCAGCACTAGATGCGGCTTGTTCCTGACCGCGTCCGGGATGGTGTCGTGGGCCTTCAAGTCCACCGGCGGCCGATAGGCGCAGAAGCCCTCGCCGAAATCCAGCATCCATTCGTGATCCTGATAGAACTGGGCGCGCCCGGTCAGGGTGCGGAACGGGATATGCTCGTGGATATTGGTGTAGCCGGCGCTGTAGCTCACCGTTTCGGACTCGATGCCGGACCAGGTCGGCGCAGTGATGATCTTGCGCGGCTGGGCCTGGATATCGCGGAAAGTGATCTTGTCCTCGTGCCGGCCGGCATACAGATGATGATGGTCGATGCCGGTCTTCTTGGATAGCGAACTCCACGACTTGTGCGCCACTTCGCCGTTGGTTTCCGGCGCCATGCGCAACACCGCCTCGCACACGCCGATGTCCTCTTCCAGCGAAGGCATGCCCTTGGTGATCCCTTCGTCCTTGATGGTGTAATTGATATGCTTGAGTTCGTCGTACTCGTGCTCGGTATTCCAGTCGATGCCCTTGACGTTGTTGCCGAGCTTGGTCATGAGCGGTCCCAGCGCCGTGAACTTCTTGTAGGTGTTGGCGTAATCGCGTTCCACCACCTTGAAGATCGGCAGGGATTTGCCAGGAACCGGCTCGCACTCGCCTTTCTTCCAGTCTTGCACGCCGAACGGCTGGGCCAGTTCCATGGGTGTGTCGTGCATCATGGGAATGGCGACCAGATCCTTGCGCGTGCCGAGGTGCTTGGCTGCCAGTCCGGAGAAGACCTTGGCGATGTGCTTGAATATCTGCCAGTCGCTCTTGCTTTGCCAGCCGGGGCTGACCGCTTCCGACAGCGGATGAACGAAGGGGTGCATGTCGGTGGTGTTGAGGTCGTTCTTCTCGTACCAGGTTGCGGTCGGCAGCACGATATCGGAGTAGGCGCCCGTGGTGTTGAGGCGGAAATTGATGTCCACCAGCAGATCGAGTTTGGCGATGGGGCCGTTCTCCACCCATTTGATTTCCTTGGTGTCCTTGCCGTCGATACCTTCGTTCATCACGCCGTTCTGCGCGCCCAGCAGATGCTTCAGGAAGTACTCATGGCCCTTGGCGCTGCAACCCAGCAGGTTGGCGCGCCATACAAACAAGTTGCGCGGGAAGTTGGTCGGATTGTCGATATCTTCGGAAGCAAACGCGACTTCGCCATTTTTCAGTTTATCCACGAGGTATTTGCTTACCCCCGCTTCGTCCGTTGCCCCCGCCTTGGCCGCGTCGTCACAAATATCCAACGGGTTCCTGTTGAAGTGAGGTGCGGAGGGCAGCCAGCCCAGCCGTTGCGACACCACGTTGTAATCCGCTAGCGAGTAGCCTTTGTATTTCCCTTTGGCGGTTTCCGCCAGCAGTTCGTCCGCCTTGACGCGCTCATAGCGCCACTGGTCGGTATGGAAATAAAAGAACGTAGTGCCGTTCATCTGGCGCGCCGGACGGTGCCAATCCAGGCCGAATGCGATGGGCGCCCAGCCCGCCTGGGGACGCAGTTTTTCCTGGCCCACGTAATGCGCCCAGCCGCCGCCTGACTGGCCGACGCAACCACACATGTGCAGCAGGTTCATGATGGCGCGGTAGTTCATGTCGTTGTGGTACCAGTGATTGATCGCCGCGCCCAGGATCACCATGGACTTGCCGCGGGTCTTGGCGGCGTTGTCGGCGAACTCGCGCCCGGTGCGGATGATGTCCGCGCGTTTGACGCCGGTGATTTGCTCGGCCCACGCGGGCGTATAAGCCATCTTGTCGTCTTCATAGGATTTGGCCACATTGTCGCCACCCAAACCGCGATCCAGGCCATACTGCGCTACCTGCATGTCGAACACCGAAGCAACGTAGGCTTCCTCGCCGCCGGCCAGCTTGAGCCGGCGCACCGGGACATTGCGATACAGCACCGTTTTTTCGTCGATGGCAAAGTGCGGGAAGCCCACCGAAACCACTTCATCCCGTGTGTCGATGCAAGAAAGTTCGGCGGTGATTTCCTGCTGGTTGGCCGCGTTTTTCGGCAGGATATTCCACTTGCCTTCCTCGCCCCAGCGGAAGCCGATGGAACCATTCGGTGCCACGAAAGACCGGGTCTTTTCGTCGTACACGATGGTTTTCCATTCGGGGTTGTTGGCTTCCCCCAAATTACCGTCAAAATCGGAAGCACGCAGAAAACGGTCGGAGGTGTAGCCCTCACCGTGCTTGCGCAAGATGACTTGCATCGGCAGGTCGGTGTATTTGCGGGCATATTCCTGGAAATAGGGTATCTGGCGATCCAGGAAGAACTCCTTCAGCGCCACGTGGCCCATGGCCAGGAACACCGCGGAATCGGTGCCCTGGCGCACCGGCATCCAGAGGTCGGCGAACTTCACGTACTCGGCATAGTCCGGGGCCATGGACACCACCTTGGCGCCCTTGTAGCGCACCTCGGAATAGAAGTGGGCGTCCGGGGTGCGGGTCATGGGGAGGTTGGCGCCGCACACGATGATGTAGGTGGAGTTGTACCAGTCGGCCGCCTCCGGCACGTCGGTCTGCTCGCCCCATACCTGCGGGCTGGCGGGAGGCAGGTCGCAATACCAGTCGTAGAAGGACAGGGGCACGCCGCCGATCAGGGACAGGTAGCGGGAGCCCGCCGCGTAGCTGATCATGGACATGGCCGGGATCGGCGAGAATCCGATAATGCGGTCGGGGCCGTGCTTCTTGGCGGTGTAGACGTTGGCCGCGCCGACGATCTCGGTCACCTCGTCCCAGTTCGTGCGCACGAAGCCGCCCAGGCCGCGCACCGCGGTGTAGCGCTTGCGCTTTTCCGGGTTCTCCTGGATCGCGGCCCAGGCCTCCACCGGGTCCTTGCCGGACTGGCGCTCGGCGCGGTACAGGTCCACCAGCCGCCCGCGGATCAGGGGATGCTTGACCCGGTGCGGGCTGTACAGATACCAGGAGAAGCTCGCCCCGCGCTGGCACCCCCGGGGCTCGTGGTTTGGCATGTCGGGGCGGGTGCGGGGGTAGTCGGTCTGCTGCATCTCGAACGCCACCAGCCCGCTCTTGACGTGGATCTTCCAGGAGCAGCCGCCGGTGCAGTTCACCCCGTGGGTGGAACGCACCACCTTGTCGTGCTGCCAGCGGTGACGGTAGGCGTCCTCCCACTTGCGGTCCTCGTTGGTGACGATGCCGTGCCCCTCGGAGAAGGTGTCCTGTATCCGGGTAAAGAACTTCAGGCGGTCCAAGAAATGGCTCATTTCGTTGCTCCTTCTAGATTGAGGACTGGAGGACTAAGCACTCGGGGCCGAGTCCTCAGTTTTTGTTTCAGTCATGGATTCTTGTATTCCGCCTTGGGCCCCAGGTAATACCACCAGTTGAGCACCAGACACACGAAGTAGAAGATGGCGAAGCCGTACATGGCGTATTCGGGAGTGGTGGCCTTGATCTGCTCGCCGAACACCTGGGGGATGATGAAGGCGCCGTAGGCGGCCACCGCCGAGGTCCATCCCAGGGCCGGGCCGGCCTGCTCCTTGGGAAACACCATGGCGATAGTGCGGAAGGTGGAACCGTTGCCGATGCCGCTGGCGGCGAACAGCACCAGGAACAGCAGGAAGAACGGCATGAAGAACTGCTCCGGGGTCGCCGAGTGGTAGGCCGCCTTCATGAAGTAGGCCGCCCCCAGGGCCGCGCCCACCATCAGGATGGTGGTGAACTGGGTCACCCTGGCGCCGCCCACCTTGTCGGCGATCCAGCCGCCGACGGGACGGATCAGGGCGCCGATGAAGGGGCCCATCCAGGCGTACATCAGGGCGCTGGGGGCGTTGGGGTTGACGGTGGTGTGGGTCAGCAGGCCGCCGGCGCCGGGAAGGTGCTGAAAGCCGAAGATCACCTGGATCGCCAGGGCAAAGGCCGCGGAATAGCCGATGAAGCTGCCGAAGGTCATGGTGTAGATGACGCTCATCACCCAGGTGTGCTTGTTGCCGAAGATCTTGAACTGGCGTTGCAGGTTGGGCTTGATGTCGCCGGGGATCAGCTTCATCAGGAACACCGTGGCCGCGATGATGCCCGCCAGCACGAACCACTTGGCCCAACCCGGGGCGCCCAGGCCGGTGGGCGCCGGCAGGATGATGTACAGGCCGGCGGCGGCTGTGATGAAGCCGATGGCCAGCATCCCCGCGATCTTGGCCATGGCGCCGATGGGCGAGCCGGGACGGGGAGTCACCTCCTCGGTGCAGATGTTGTTCATGCCGAACCAGCCGGCGACGGCCAGCGGCGCCAGCAGGAACAGCCACACGAAACCGGCGTTCTGGATATAGGTGAGGGAGCCCGCCGGGGCCTTTCCGATGAGACTGCCGGAAGGTTGCACCAGGGTCATCGGATCACCCCCCATGGCCCCCAGCAGCGGCAGGGTCATCACCAGGGGCACCAGGATCTGCATGGTGGTCACACCGGCGTTGCCCAGCCCTGCGTTGAGGCCCAGGGCCAGGCCCTGCATGCGCTTCGGGAAGAAGAAGCTGATGTTGGACATGCTTGATGCGAAATTGCCGCCGCCGAAGCCGGACAGGAAGGCCAGGGCCTGGAACACCCACAGCGGGGTGTTTTTATCCTGCAGCGCCAGCCCGATACCCAGCGCCGGCAACATCAGCAGGGCGGTGGTGAAGAAGATGGTGTTGCGCCCGCCGGCGATGCGGATGAAGAAGCTCGACGGGATGCGCAGAGTGGCGCCGGTCAGCCCGGCGATGGCCGACAGGGTGAACAGCTCGGCCGGCTTGAAGGGGAACCCGGCGTTGAGCATCTGCACCGTGACCATGCTCCAGATGATCCACACCGCGAACCCGCACAACAGGCTGGGGATGGAAATCCACAGATTGCGGTTGGCCACTTTCCTGCCGGTGGATTCCCAGAACCCCTTGTCTTCTACGTTCCAAACCTTGATGTCCGACATGATCAAACTCCTTTTTTAAACCTGGAAACGGTCAGTGCGCGTGCCCGGCCTCAAGTGCGCGGTCCACCGACGACAGATGGTATTCCTCGGCAAACGCCCCCGCCGGCTCGCGGAAGGCCAGCACGGCGAACAGGAAGCTGGCCAGGGCCACGGCCCCGATCAGGAAGAAGAACTGCTGGCTGCTGACGAAGGTGTAGGCGGTCAAGAAGATGGTGGCCCCCACGTTGCCGTAGGCCCCCGCATATCCCGCCACCTGCCCGGTCACCCGCCGCTTGACCAGCGGCACCAGGGCGAAGGTGGTGCCACAGCCGCCGGTGACGAACAGGGCGCACAGCAGGGTCACCAGGATCGCCAGGGGCAGAGGCCAGGCCGGCGTGATCAGGCCCATCAGCCCGAAGGTGGCTGCGGTACCCGCGAGATAGACCACCAGCGCCCCCTTGCGCGAGGGCACCCGGTCCGAGATGTAGCCGCCCAGGGCGCGGGAGAAGAAGTTGAGGAAGGCGAAGGAACCGCCCACCAGCCCGGCCTTGACCGGGTCGAGGGCGAAGGTCTTCTGGTAGAACGCCGGCAGCATGGACACCACCCCCAGTTCCGCGCCGAAGGTCACCACGTAGGCCGCGCACAGCACCGCCACCTCGGTGAAGCGGTACTTGTCGTCCTCCGGCACGCCCCGCTTCAGGATCGGCACGTTGACCCGGAGCAGTTGCACCATCTGGTACAGCACCCCCAGGGCGACCAGGCCGTAGCACACCATGAGCGCGGTCTCGTTCATGAAGCCCATGCCGTGGACGCGCCAGGCCAGGAGCGCCAGCACCCCCATGATGGGCACGGTCCAGACGATGGCGTTGCCCAGGTCGCCCCAGGTGCTCACCTCGATGGCGGCGGCCCGGCGCGGCTTGCGGAAGGTGCTGCCTACCGGGCCGTCGGTGATGCCGAACCAGTAATAAACGCCGTACAGCATCATCACCGCGGCGCTCAGGGCCATGCCGTAGCGCCAGCCGTACTCGGCGCCGACCAGGGAACTGGAGACGACCGTGGCGGCCGGAATGGTCATGGCGGCGATGGAGGAACCCCAATTACCCAACCCCGCCTCGACCCCCTCGGCGAAGCCGATGTCCCGCGGCTTGAACCACAGTGAGGTCATGTGGATGCCGATCACGAAGCCCGCGCCCACCATGCTCATGATCAGGCGCGACACCAGCATTTCCGTGTAGCCGGTGCTGAAGGCGAATACCAGGGCCGGGACCGCCATGATCACCATCAGGGCCGAGAAGGTCCGGCGCGGGCCGAAATGATCGGAGGCCATGCCGATGAAGATACGCGCCGGCACCGTGAGCGCCACGTTGCACACCGCCAGCAGCTTGAGCTGGGCCATGGTCAACCCGCCCACGCTGACGATGGTGGTGACCAGGGGCGCCATGTTGAACCACACGTAAAAGGTCAGGAAAAACGCCGCGGTGGTCTTGTACAGCGCCCTGATGTCCTCCCGCCGCAAGTCGAACAGGTCGCCCCACGCCATCTTCTTTCCGCTCGCTTTTTTGTTCACCATTGCCTTGCCCATCCGTCCAGGGTTGATCGGTCCTTCCCGTCCGCCTATTTGTGCACCAGCAGCACGTCGCAGCCGGCGTGGCGGATCAGGAACGCGCTGACGCTGCCCAGCCGC
This sequence comes from Pseudomonadota bacterium, assembly GCA_021848325.1. GTDB lineage: Bacteria > Pseudomonadota > Gammaproteobacteria > Burkholderiales > JAJZUU01 > JAJZUU01. The sequence continues at coordinate 11,473 of JAJZUU010000076.1, forward strand.
ATCGCCTCCACGTCGCTCGCCCCCCTTCTGCCGATGACGATCAGGTCGGGGGACTTGCTCCGGATCGCCTCCTGCAGCATCTTGCGGGGGTCGCCCACCGCCATCAGGGCGTCCACCTCGGCGCCCTGGGACGCCGCCCAGTCGGCCATTTCCTTCAGGTAGCGCTGGCGGCTTTCGCGCCACTTGTCGAAGATCTGCTCCCCCATGCCGCTCGCGTCCAGGGTCTCCTCCACCACCGTCACCAGAACGATTTCAGGCGCCAACGGCCTGAATATCTCGATTGCCCGATGCAACGCCCGCCTTGCGAGGGGCGACCCGTCTATGCCCACCATGATTTTCATTGGCCACCCCCTCTCGGAACCGAAACGTAAAGTCTCAGGATAGCCCAGCTTACAATTCCGGCAAGGCGGCGCCCATTCACCGGAATGAGGTTTTTTCGAGGCAGAAGAGGGATATAAGGGTGTTGCCGGAAGGGGTGGGCGATCCGGCGAAAGGGGGAGGCGAGACTAGTGCTTTTGGGGGATGGCGGTGAAGAAATGGGTGCGCTACGCGCCCTCCTCGCGCGGCGCCAGGCCGTGCTCCACCGCGTACACCGCCACTTGCACCCGGCTGGACAGGTTGAGCTTCTTGAAGATGTTCTGGACGTGAATCTTGACCGTGCTTTCCGCCAGATTGAGGGTATTGGCGATTTCCTTGTTGCTGGCCCCCTTGGCCAGCAGCGCGACGATCTCCTTTTCCCGTGGAGTCAGCTTCTCCGCCGCCTCCTCCGGGCCTTCCCGGTCCATGGTACGCACGCCGGCCAGCAGCTTGCCGGTCATTTGCGCCGCCATCACCGATTCGCCCCGGGCCGCGCGGCGCAGGGATTCCAGGAGGAAATCGGTGTCGATGTTCTTCAGCAGATAGCCGCGGGCCCCGGCCTGCACCGCCTCGATCAGGTCGTCCACATCCTCCGACACGGTCAGCATCACCACCTGGCAGCCCGGCGCCTCCTCGCGGATCAGTTGCACCGCCTCCTTGCCGCTCACGCCGGGCATGTGGATGTCCAGCAGCACCACGTCCGGCTTGAGGGACTTGGCCCGCTTCACCCCCTCCAGCCCGTCGCCGGCCTCGCCCACCACCTCGAACTCCTTGTGCCGGCGCAGCAACGCCTTGATCCCGTTGCGGAACAGGGTGTGGTCATCGATCAGCAGGACGCGAATGGGCTGCATGGTTCACTCCGTTGAAACAGCCGGCCAGGCGAAAGCCGGTCGGTGCGGCGGGCAGAAAGCGAAATGGATCAGGCCGCCAAGCAACGTCGCCTCCGTTGCCCGATACGCCGCCTCCTCGGGGGTCAAGCCCATATCTTACAACCGCCCGGCTTGGCTGCGCTACTCGGCGTCGGATGAGGAGAGAGGGGCGCAGGGGAAGCGCTCCGCCAAAAGGAAACCGCCGCCGCTGTCTTGCCATGGATGATAAACCCGGAACGCTTTTGCGGGAGGCGTGCGCTACGTCTGGAGGAAAATTGCCTATACTTTAATCCCTCCGTCCCCTTTTTTTTTTCCCCTTTTTTTTTCTAACGCAAGTGAACCTACACGTAGCCTCGTAAACGAATTGGAGAAGCCGAGCCTGTGGTCAGAAGGCGAAGGCCGCTGGATGTGCGCTGAAACAACGGAAGTGGCGCGCATCATCTTCCGGGGTAGC
>JAJZUU010000077.1 GCA_021848325.1 Pseudomonadota bacterium
TGCTGTTTGGAAACTCACGACCCTGAATTACTCCAGCGCCGCTTCCTCATGCTACCGGGGCGCACGGACAACTCCCCGGACGGGACTTTAACCCGCTAGATTTACTGCTGTTACTGCGAACGATCAGCTTCGACGCCATAGAGCGCGGCATAGGCGTAGACACGTTTCTGCGGGAACCGGCCCAAGACCTGAAACACAAAACCTACCGAGCCCAACCGGTGCGCCGCGTCATGATCCCCAAAGCGGACGGCAGCCTGCGTCCACTGGGCATCCCGACGGTGCGAGACCGGATAGCGCAAATGGCGGTCAAGCTCATCATCGAACCGATCTTCGAAGCCGACTTCTGTCCGAACTCGTACGGATGCCGGCCCAGGAAATCGGCCCACGATGCCGTAGACGACATCGCCAACGCGTTATGGGCCGGCTACACCCAAGTCATCGACGCCGACCTGTCGAAATACTTTGACAGCATCCCGCACGCCAAGCTGATGAACGTGGTGGCCGAGCGCATTGTCGATGGAGGCATTTCTGCACCTCATCAAGCAATGGCTCAAAGCCCCGGTCATCGGCGAAGACGACAACGGGGTGAAGAAGACCGTAGGCGGCGGAAAAGCCAACCGCAAAGGCACGCCGCAAGGCGGCGTGATCTCACCGCTGTTGGCCAACTGCTACCTGCATATTCTTGACCGGATATGGCAACGGCGGCACCTCGAAGGCAAACTGCAAGCGCACCTTGTGCGCTACGCGGACGACTTTGTCGTGATGTGCCGAAAAGATGTAGAGGAACCGCTGAACGTGGTGCGCCAAGTGTTGGAACGACTGGGCCTCAGCCTCAACGAGGCCAAGACCCACGTCGTGGACGCCACGCAAGCGAGCTTCAACTTTCCGGGGTTTGCAATCAGGATGAGTCGAGGAATTCGCACCGGCAAGCCGTACCCGCATGTCTGCCCGGCGGACAAGTCGCTGATGAAAATCAAGACGAAACTGACGCAGCTTACGGGGCGGGAACTGACCCCCATCGCCTTGGAGAAGATTGTGGGAAACGTAAACCGCAGCCTGAACGGCTGGGTGAACTACTTCCACTATCGGAATTCGAATCTGGTCATGGAAAAGGTCAAGACCCACGCGGAACAACGGATACGCATGCACCTGATGAAGCGTCACAAGGTGAAAGACAGAGGAATCGGCGAAGGCCGTTTCCCGAGTGTCGATCTGTACCGGCGCTATGGGCTGTATAAAGTTCCCACGGCAGCGGGCTGGAAATCGGCGCATGCCTTGGCGTGAAGAACATCGGAAAGCCGTGTGCGGGAATCGGGGCTGGCAGGGATATCGCCGCAGGCGATAACTCGCAAAACCGCATGCACGGTTTGATGAGGGAGGGCAGGAACGTAGTGTTCCTGTTCTCTACTCTACCTCCCAGGCCGCAGGCGACGGGAAGAAATCCCGCTGACACAACCCGGCCAGGTCCAGTTCCGCCAAGCTCCTCTCCGTCATGCGATGTCCCTCCCGCAAAGCACCATGGTCACGTATTTCCCGAGGACCGCAACAGGGGGCGACCCGAAGGAAGTCTCATGCCATATCATTAAAGGTGACCTGATCGTCCAGAGCAAGGCTTTGTTTCGCATGGAATTGCGGGTCGTTTTCTACCCAGCTGCCGGCCGGCGCGGTGGCGAACAGGCGCCATTCCCTGCATAATTCGCTGTTGTGGCGAATAGAGGGCGATCCCCGATGAGCGACTTTCCGAAAGAGATCTTCAAGGCCTACGACATCCGCGGCATCGTGGGCAAGACCCTGACCGCGCCCATCGTGCAGGCGATCGGGCAGGCCGTCGGCTCGGAGGCACTGGCGCGGGGATGCAAGGAGATCGTGATCGGACGCGACGGTCGGCTGTCCGGCCCGGAGCTGGCGGCGGCCCTGGCGACCGGCATCCGCAGCAGCGGGGCGGACGTGATCGACCTGGGCATGGTGGCCACCCCCATGGTCTACTTCGCCACCCACCACCTCGGCACCCAATCCGGGGTGATGGTCACCGGCAGCCACAACCCGCCCGACTACAACGGCCTGAAGATGGTGCTGGGCGGCGACACCCTGGCGGGGGAGGCGATCCAGGCCCTGCGCGCGCGCCTGGAACAGGGTGACCTGGCCCGGGGCCAAGGGCGCTACCGCGAGCACGACATCGCCCAAGAGTACATCGAGCGCATCGCCGGCGACGTCAAGCTGGCACGCCCCTTAAGCCTGGTGGTGGACTGCGGCAACGGGGTGGCCGGCGCCTTCGCCCCCGCCCTCTACCGCAGGCTGGGCTGTACCGTGGCCGAGTTGTTCTGCGAGGTGGACGGGCGCTTTCCCAACCATCACCCGGACCCCTCCCAGCCCGGCAACCTGCGCGACCTGAAGGCCCGGCTCAAGGCGGGGGACGCGGAGATCGGGTTGGCCTTCGACGGCGACGGCGACCGCCTGGGGGTGGTCACCCGGGACGGCGAGATCGTCTACCCGGACCGCCAGTTGATGCTGTTCGCCGAGGACGTGCTGTCGCGCAATCCCGGCGCCGAGATCATCTTCGACGTCAAGTCCACCCGCAACCTGTTTCCCTGGATCCGCGAGCGCGGCGGCCGGCCGCTGCTGTGGAAGACCGGCCATTCCCTGATCAAGGCCAAGATGAAGGAAAGCGGCGCCCTGCTGGCGGGGGAGATGAGCGGGCACGTGTTCTTCAAGGAGCGCTGGTACGGCTTCGACGACGGCCTCTACGCCGGGGCGCGCCTGCTGGAGTACCTGAGCCGGCAGCCGGACCTGGACGCCGCCTTCGCCCGCCTGCCGGACACGGTGAACACCCCGGAGCTGCACATCGCCCTGCAGGAGGGGGAGAACTACGCCCTGATCGACCGGCTCAAGCAAAGCGCCCGCTTCGACGGCGCCAGGGAGATCATCACCCTGGACGGGCTGCGGGTGGAATACCCGGACGGCTTCGGCCTGATGCGCCCCTCCAACACCACCCCGGTGATCGTGCTGCGCTTCGAGGCAGACGACGCCGCGGCGCTCGCCCGCATCCAGGAGGATTTCCGCAAGGTGCTGCTGGCGGCGGCGCCGGACCTGGCGCTGCCGTTCTAGCCGGATGATCTCGCCGCTCCCGCCCCAAGACGCGGACAAGCTGCTGGGGGAATTCTTCAGCCCCGGGGTCGAGGCCGCCGACCTGCCGGCCCTGTTCCCCCTGCTGCGGGCCAGGGACGCGCTGGATGCCTTCACTACCCTGTTCCGCGGCGGTTCCGACGAGACCCTGGTGCGCATCATGGTGCTGCGGGAGATCGGCGCCCGCAGCGAGTCCCCCCGCTGGAGCCCCCAGGAGCTGCGCGCCTATTTCGCCTACCTGGACCCGGTCAAGCTGGAGACGGTGCTGCACCGGCTGCGGGACAACGGCCTGCTGGTGTGGAACGGGGAAGACGGGCTGTACCAGGTGAGCGGCCCCGGCCGCACCGCCCTGGCGGCCCTGGCGACACTGCTCCAGTTCGCCCAGGAAGAGGACGGCGAACTGGGCTTCATCACCTCCCAGGTGGCGGCGGGCCAGGCCGTGGGCAAGGTTTCCGCGGAAAGCCTGCGCCACCTGCTGGGGCGCCTGAACGAGCTGCAGGAAGAATTCCAGCAGGCCATCGTGTCCGGCTCCGAATTCCGCATCCGCCAGTCCCAGGACAAGCTCAATTCGGTATGGCAGTGGGTGGAAAAAGGCACCGAGATCATCCGCGCCATCGCCGCCGATCCCGACCTGGACCCGGCCACCCACCGGATCGCCCAGGCCATCGGCCAGGCCCAGAGCCGCATGCTGCGCATGACCGCATCCTTCCAGCGCGCGGTCAACGGCCTGGAACGGCAGCGGGTGCACCTGGGGCAAAGCGGGCTGTCCTCCTCCGACATCAACCAGTGGCTGCGCACCACCCCGCCCGGGGAGCTGGCGGCGCTGCTGCGGGACGTCGCCACAGCCCACCCGGAGCCGCTGTTCCTGCTCAACGACATCCTGCTGGACATCGCCGAATACGAGCTGTTGGAACGGGAGCGCCGGCTGGAACGCGAGGCGGTGCTGCCGCCGGCCCTGCAGGCGCCCCAGACCGACAGCGCCGAGACAGAGCGCCTGGTGCTGCTGGAGCGCTGGCTGGAACAACTGGCCGGGGTGGAAACGGCGGCCGAACTGGCGGACATCGTCCCCGGCGGCGATTACGCCACGGCGGCCTACCGCCTTTCCATGCTGGCCCTGCTCAACGAGCCGGAACCCGCGAGGACGGGGCCGGTGGCGGAACTGGCCCGGCTGCCCCTGCGCCTGGAGATCGATCCCGGGGCCGCGGCCGTGGGCCGGGACGAAGTGGCCCAGATCAGCGGCGGGCGCGTCGTCCGCAACGCCGACGGGGCCTGACCCCCCGGCAGCGATTGCTGTAGAATAGGCTATTTCGCCGCGACGGCCCGGTCCGGAAACCCACGCCCCGGGGAATGGGCAGCGCCGCGCGGCAAGTCCCAGAGATCCATGGAAACCGAAGTCCAATCCTTCATCGCCAGGGCGCTGGCGCACCGCTTCATCCCCCGCACCGATTCCCTGGCGCAGCGGGCCCTGACCGACGAGGCCTTCCGCCAGGAGCTGGACATGCGGCTTGCCGCCTGCGGCATGGCCCTGCTGGACAATCCCTATGCCGCCCACCTCACCGTCGCCCTGAAACCGGGGATGGAAGAGCCGGTGTTCGGCCAGGGAGACAACTGGCTGGCCAGCAACATCGGGCTGCCGCGGGACGCCCTGGCGCTGCTGGTGGTGCTATGGGCCCTGATCGTCCTGCCCAAGCGGGAGCGCCAGGTCCAGCGCCAATCCCTCAGGGACGAGGCGCAGAACGAACTGTTCGCCACGGCAAAACCGATCCGGCACGGGGAGGAGGTGTCCGCGGGCGTGGCGGAATCCACCCTGCTGGCGGACTTCGGGGAGAAGCTGGGAGGCAAGACCCGGCTCAAGTTCAACCTGGGCACCCTGTCCCGCTTCGGCTTCATCGAGCGACGCAACAACGTGATCCACGAGGGCCCCATGCTCGACCTGCTGCTGGACTATGGGGTGCTGGCCCCGCGCATCATGGAAGGCGCCCTGGCCGACCTGCTGGCGCGACGCAAGGCGGCCGACGGGGAGCAGAAGGACGACTGATGTTCAGCCTGCGTACCCTGGAAATGGTCAACTGGGATTTCTGGCAGCGCTTCACCCTGCCCCTGGACAGCCAGATCATCACCGTCACCGGCCCCAACGGCTCCGGCAAGACCACCCTGCTGGACGCCCTGCGCACCCTGCTCGCCATCCCCTGCTCCGGCAAGCGGGACTACAAGCGCTACGTGCGCCGCAACGGCATGCCCTTCGCCTGGCTGCGGACAGTGGTGGACAACCGGCGCATCGGCAACCGGCGCCACCCCTTCTTCCCGCTGCTGGAGGACGAGGTCACCCTCGCCTGCCGCATCCGCAAGCAGGGCGGGGAATGGCTGCGGCAATACGCCATCGCCCCGGGCGACACCCCGATCGAATCCCTGGAAGATTCCTCCGACTGGCTTGGGGTCGGAGACTACCGGCGACGCCTGGAGTCGGCCGGGCTCACCCCCGCCATTACCAAGGTGCTGGCCCTGGAACAGGGGGACACCGACAAGCTCTGCGAATACTCCCCCAAGGCCCTGCTGGACCTGGTGTTCGACGTGTTCGGCGACAAGGAGGTGCTGGACCGCTACCTGGAGGCCAAGGCCGAGCAGCGGGAGGCGGAGCGGGAACTCAAAGACATGGAGCTGCGCCTTTCCACCCTGCAGAACCAGGTGGAGGCGCTGGTAGGCCGGGCCAACCGCCACCTGGAATGGAAGGCTCTGAACGACGAGCGCCAGGCCCTGGTGGCGGAGATCCTGCCTCGCCTGGAACTGGCCGAGCTACGGGAATCCATCGCCGGCGGCAGCAACCAGCGGGCCGGCGCGCGCCGCCAACTGCGGCTGAAGGAAGGCGCCCTGGCCGCGCTGGAGGCCCGCCGCCGCGCCCTGGACGGCCAACTGGAGGCCGCCCGCGCCGCGGAGACCGCTGCGGCGGAGGACTATCGGCACAGCCAGGAATCGTTCCGCGCCGCGGCCGGCGAAGCGCAGCGCCTGGAGCACCTGCTCGAGGAACGGCGCCGGCTCGACGAACTGGCGCAGGCCCGGGACGGCGCGGATGCCGCCGCGAGCGCGGCGGAACTGGCGCGAGAGCGGCGCGAACTGGCAGCGCTGCAGCACGAGCGGGATGCCGCGGAGCGGCGCCTGGGAGAAATCGGCGCGCTGCTGGCCGCCCTGAACAGCGGCACGATCCCCCCAGACGAGCAGGTACGCGCCTTCCGCGCCGCCCTGGAGGCGTCCGGCATCGGCCACCGCATGCTGAACGAGGTGATCGAGGTGACCGATCCGGGCTGGCAGGCGGCCCTGGAGGCCCTGCTCCATCCCTACCGCCACGTGGTGCTGCTGGAACGGGAGCAAGACCGCGCCGCCGCCTGGGCCCTGGGGGAAAAGCTGCGCTACCGCCACTTCGTGGTGGCCGAACTCCGCCCCGCACCCGCGGCCGAGCCGGGCACCCTGCTGGAGATGGTGCGCCTGCTGGCCCCCGCCCCGGAATGGCTGACCCGGTTGCTGAACCGGGTGGCGCGGGTAGAAGACGCGGCGGCGGGCACCGCCCTGGCGCCAGGGCAGGACTGGATCACCCGGGACGGCTTCCACCGGGAGCGGCGCGGCGGGCGCTTCATCGGCATCGCCCCGGCGACCTACCGCTTCGGCGAGGCGGCCCGGGCCCAACGCCTGCAGGCGGCGGCCGAGGAAGAGCGCCAGTTGCGGGCGCAACTGGCGGAACTGACCCGCCGCGAAGACGCCCTGCAGCAGGCGGTTTCCCGCCACGAGGCCCTGCTGTCCGGCCTGGACGCCGCACAGCTCCTGGCCGCCCGCCACGCCGAGTTCGCGCAGGCCGAACGGCATCTGCCCCAGGCCGCGGGCCGGGCGCAGCAATTAGCCGACGCCGTGGTGGCGGCGGAACAGGCCCGGGAACTGGCGACCGAGGCGCGCCACGGGGTCCAGACCGAGATCGCCAGGCTGGAGACCCAACTGGCCCAGTTGCGCCGGGAACTGGACGGCGAGCGGCAGGCCCTGGCCCAGCAGCGCGAGGACCAGGTGGGGCGCATCCTTGCCTTCCGCCGCCGGCGCAGCACCATGCCGCCCCGGTGGCGGGGCGCGGAGGGACTGCGGGCCCTGGCCGAGCGCTACGGCAAGGCGGTGGACGCCCGGCGCGAGCTGGAGCGGGTGGAGCGGCGGCTGGCTGCGGAGGACTGGGAAACCGACCCCGCCGTGCTGGACCTGCGGGACAAGCTGCGGGAGGACGCCCAGGGCCTGGAACGGGAGGTGGCGGTGCGGCGCGGCCACTTCGAGCGGGCCGGGGCCCTGGCCCATGACGCCCGCGGCGCCTACATCAACGTGCTGCGCGCCACGGTGCGGCAGTACGGGCGCAACCTGCGCGCCCTCGGGCAGTTGGCGGGAATCGGCGTGCAGGCGGAGCACTCGCCCCTGGAGAACGACGACCTGGTGCTGGCCCAGGCCGGCCTCACGGTCAACTTCAACTTCGACGACAAGGGCTTCATCGGCCTGGACGACGGCGAGGCCTCCGGCGGGCAGCAGGTGATGAAGTCGCTGATCCTGCTGATCGGGCTGCTGATGACCGAGGACCGCCCTGGCGGCTGCGTATTCATCGACGAGCCCTTCGCCCACCTGGACATCTTCAACATCGACCGCGTGAGCGCCTTCCTCAAGGCGACCCAGACCCAGTACCTGATCACCTCCCCCAACACCCACAACGTGAACGTGTTCAGCCCCTCCGGCCTGACCCTGGTGACCCGCAAGAAACAGCCGGGGGAAAGCTGGGCGCAGCCGGTGGCCTTCATCAGAAGGCAGGCATAGCGGCGCGCCGGCCATGACCCGCGCCCAATCCTGGTCGGCCCCGGACCGAGACGGCGTGTGCACCCTGGCGCTCGACGTGGGGGCGGCCAGTACCCTGCGCGGCAGGCGCCTAAGCCGCGCCTTCCCGGCGGCACCCGGGAAGCTGTCGGCCTGGCCGCAGCCGTGGCGCCAACTCCTGACGGAGTGGCTGGGCCAGGGCTCGCCGCGGCGCAAGTGGGCAACCCTGCTGCGCATCGCCGGGAACAGCCGCTTCGCCCTGGCCCACGAACTGCTTGCCGCGCTGCTGCGGGGTGGCTGGGTGGAACTGGAGGAGAAACGGGAACAGGGCCAATGGGCGCCCGCCTGGCTGCGCTTCCTCGACGGTGGCGCCCTGCGCGCCGCCCTGGAGCTGCCGGACCGGGAGGCGCTGGCGCTGCAGTGGGGCGAGCAGGCCGCGCGGCCGCTGCGGGACCCGCGGCTGCAGGCGGCCCATCGCGCCTTGCAACAACTTCCCCCGCAACGGGCGCTGTCCCGCCTGGCCCTGCTGCATGCGCTGGACGACTGGGCCGAGCAGCGGCGTTTCGGCACCCGGCGCGACTTCTCCCTGTTCGCCCGTGGTCACACCAAGGCGGTCACCTCCGCCGACTGGGACTGGCTGGAGGGCTGTCTCGACAGCGCGGCCTTCGGCGTCGAGCGCCACACCCCCGCCCTCTGGCTGCGGGCGCCCCTCACCCTGTACCGGGGCGGCGCGCGGCTGGATCTGGCCGCGGTGGAGGACTGCATCGCCCTGACCCCCGTCACCGTCGCGCACCTCACCCAGATCGAGGGCGGAATCGGCTGCTGGCGGGTGCTGGAAAACCGCACCAGCTTCGAGCGCGCCGCCCGGCGCTACGGGGCCGCGGACGGGGTGCTGTGGCTGCCCGGCTTCGCCCCCGAATGGTGGCGCGCCGCCGTGGGGCGGCTGCTAGCCCTGTGCCCGGCTGGCGCACTCATCGCCTGCGACCCCGACCCGGCGGGGATCGAGATCGCCCTGCAAAGCAGCGCGCTGTGGCAGGCCGCGGGGCTTCCCTGGCAGCCCTGGGGCATGGACATCGCCACCCTGGCCGGCCTGCGGGAGCGCCGTCCCTTGAGCCAGGACGACCGGGAACGCCTGGGACGCCTTATGCTGCAACCCCTGCCGGGCACCCTGCAGGCCCTGGCCCGATGGATGCTGGCCCACGGGGAAAAGGGCGAACAGGAAGGGGCGCTGTAATCCTTTGCCCCGTTCCCGCCGAACCCATACAATAGCGCCATGAGCGCCGGTCCCTCCCACTTGCAGCAGATCTTCCTGGCGCGCCAGCCGATCCTGGATCGCGCGCAGAACCTGGTGGCCTACGAGTTGCTGTTTCGCACCGGCGAAGGCCCCACCGCGGACGTCAGAGACGACCTGCAGGCCACCGCCAGCGTGATCATCCACGCCTTCAGCGAGATGGGCGTGCGCGAGGTGCTGGGAGACAAGCGGGGCTTCGTCAACGTGAGCGCCGACCTGCTGCTGAGCGACATGGTGGAACTCCTGCCCAGGGACCAGGTGGTGCTGGAACTGCTGGAGACCATCGCCATCAGCGAGGAGATCGTCGACCGCTGCCGCGCCCTCAAAAACAAGGGCTTCACCCTGGCGCTGGATGATTTCGTCAGCCTCGACGACGTCTACCGGCCCCTGCTTGGCATCGTCGACGTGGTCAAGATCGATCTGACCATCGTCGATCCCTCGGTCCTGGCGGGGATGGTGCGGCAATTGCAGGCGTGGCCGGTAAAATTGCTGGCGGAAAAGGTGGATCACCCGGAACAGGCGCAGCGCTGCCTGGCCCTCGGCTTCGATCTGTTCCAGGGCTATTATTTCGCCATGCCCTCAGTGCTCAGCGGCAAGCGGGTGGACCCCTCTACCCTGGTGCTGCTGAACCTGCTGGGCCTGGTGCTGGGAGACGCCGAGATCGCGGAAATCGAGCAGGCATTCAAGCACGACCCGAACCTGACCTACAACCTGTTGCGCCTGGTGAACTCGGTCGGCTCCGGCGTGACGCAAAAGATCAATTCGCTGAAACATGCCATCGTGGTGCTGGGGCGGCGCCAGCTGCAGCGCTGGCTGCAACTGCTGCTGTTCACCATGCACCACCGGACCTCCTTCCAATACCCCAGCCCCCTGATGCAACTGGCGGCGACCCGCGGCCGGCTGCTGGAGATCCTCGCCGGCCGCGAGCACACCGGGGACCCGGACCACCAGGACCGGGCCTTCATGGCCGGCATCATGTCCCTGCTGGATGTCCTGCTGGAAATGCCCCTGGCCGACATCGTCGCCCACCTCAACCTGGCGGAGGACGTGCGGCTGGCGCTCCTGGAGCGGAGAGGCGCGCTGGGCCGCCTGCTGTTGCTGGCGGAACGGCTGGAGCAAGGAAACTTCGAAGCCACCGCGGACCTGTTGCGGCAGTCCCCGGCCCTGGACCTGAAGGCCCTCACCGAGGCCCAACTGGAGGCCATGGCCTGGGCCAACGACATCGCCAGCCCTGCTCCTTAAGGAAGGGTGTATTTTCGACCCCCTGTCAGGCAAACGCGTAGCAGGCGGTCCCTCGCAAGCGGGCGCAATTCCTCGAACCCATCGGCATGCGCATTCTAGTCATAGAAGATGAGAGAAAAACGGCGGCCTATCTGCACAAAGGGCTGACGGAAAACGGCTTCGTCGCAGACATCGCCGAAAATGGAGAAGACGGGCTTTTTCTCGCCCTGAGCGGCGATTACCAATTGGTGATCGTGGACGTCATGCTGCCGATACGGGACGGCTGGTCTGTGGTCGAGGTCATGCGCGGAAGCGGCAAACAAACGCCCGCCCTGTTCCTCAGCGCACGCGATGCGGTGGAGGACCGGGTCAAAGGGCTGGAACTGGGGGCCGACGATTACCTGGTCAAACCATTCGCTTTCTCTGAGTTGCTCGCCCGGGTACGCTCCCTGCTGCGCCGCGGCCCGGCCCGGCAACCGGCCACGGTGTGCATCGCCGACATGGAAATTGACCCGTTGCGCCACCGGGTGACGCGCGGTGGCGGGCGAATCGACCTCACGCCCAAGGAATTCGCGCTGCTGTCTCTGCTGGCGCAAAGAAGCGGCGAGGTGATATCGCGTACCGTGATCGCCGAACAGGTGTGGGACATTAACTTCGACAGCGACACCAACGTGGTGGATGTGGCGGTGCGCCGCCTGCGCATGAAGGTTGACGATCCCTTCGCACAGAAGCTCATCCATACCGTGCGCGGGGTGGGGTATGTGCTCGAGGCGCGCTGAAAAAACCGACGCCGACGGCGCACCCGGGTTTGGATCTTTCAAGACCTGGTCTATTACCGGCAGGCTGACTTTCCTGTACACCTTGTCCACCTTCGGCATGCTGCTGGTGGCCACCGGCTTCCTGCACTGGGCGCTGACCAGCAATCTGGAGCGGGAAGACAACCAGTTTCTCGCCGACAAGGTCCATGTCCTGCGCGCCATCCTGGGGGAGCGCCCCGCCGATTCGTCGGCCCTGGAGGAGGAGGTAAAGTGGGAAGGCGTCACCTTCCGCTTCACCAAGTACTATGCCAGGGTCCTCGATCGGCACGGGCGCTCCCTGATCGAGACGTCCGGCATGGGTGACGTCCTCGCGGTCTCGTTATTTCCCTCTCCGGTCGGGGTCGAACAGTTGCCACGCAAGGGGGTCTCCCGCGCCTTGGCCGGGCGCTCCTATCTCATGATGGCGGCTCGGGCTCGCACCGGGAACGGTCGGCAGCGGATCATCCAGGTGGCGCTGGATATGTCCCGTGAAAACGACCTGATCGCCGACTACCGCAAGAAGCTGGCGCTGGTACTGTTCCTGGGCATCTTGCTGTCGGCCGGTTTCGGCGTCGCATCCGCCCGCAGAGGGATGCGGCCGCTGCAGGAAATCACACGGAAGGCGCAATTGATCACTTCGTCCCAGCTCCACGAGCGGGTGGACGCCGCGCGCTGGCCGAGGGAATTGACCGCCCTCGCCCAGGCCCTCGACGACATGCTCGACCGCCTGGAAGATTCGTTTGGCCGGCTGTCGCAATTCTCGGCGGACCTGGCGCATGAATTACGCACCCCCATCAACAATCTGATGGGAGAGGCGGAGGTCGCGCTGTCCCGCGCCAGATCGGCGGAAGAATATCGACAGGTGCTGGAGTCCGGCCTGGAGGAATACGCGCGGCTATCCCACACGATCGACAGCCTATTGTTCCTGGCGCGGGCGGAAAGCGCAAAAATGCAGATAGCACGGGAAACACTCGATCTGCGCCAGGAACTCGAGACGGTGCGCGAATTCCACGACGCCGTTGCCGCCGAGCGGGGAGTTGAAACAAGCTGCACCGGCGACGCCCGGATCGGCGCAGACCCGACTCTGCTGCGGCGCGCACTCAGCAACCTGCTGGGCAATGCCCTGCAACATACGCCACCGGGGGGAAAGATCGTGCTTTCCGCCACGGAACTGCCCGACCGCTCGGCCGAAGTGAGAATCGCCGACACCGGCTGTGGAATCGAGCCACAACACCTGGACAAGATTTTCGACCGCTTCTATCGGGCGGACAGCGCGCGTTCCGCGAACAGCCCAGGGACCGGGCTCGGGCTGGCCATAGTCAAGTCCATCATGAGCCTCCATGGCGGAACGGTCGCCGTCCACAGCGAGCCCCGAAGAGGGACCACCGTCACGCTGCGCTTCCCGCCCGCGCCGGTGCGTCGCGTTTGACGCCCATTACGGCAGTTTGCTTACCGCGGGGTGCTGAAAAGGCAGAAAGTGGATATCTTTGACGGATTCGCCGCCAAGGTGAATGCCGAGCACCGGGTCTTCTTCCCGTCAACCTTTTTTGCTCTGGGATATGTCGCCTTTTCCAGCCTGATCCGAAACTGACAGAATTGTCATTTCCGTGTCAGTTGGGCGTAAGTGCCGTCGCGCTATATTGAGCGGCATGACGAACTCCTTCTACTATTATCCTAGAAACGGCAGTTGACCGCTCCATTGGGGTTTCAACATCATGGTTCTAAATTTTTTTCCTTTAATTGCGAGGTTCACCCGTTTGGTGAGCCCGCTACGGGTCGGATTGCACGGTTTGCAGGG
>JAJZUU010000078.1 GCA_021848325.1 Pseudomonadota bacterium
GGTCAGGCAGGCAAGCCGCGTAGCGGCTGCTCGCAAAATTCGGCTGGTCGAGGACAGATTTTGTCGATTTTGCAGGTCAATAGTCGTTCTATTGACCAAAAAAGCGGCGAAATATGGACCGGTCAGGTGGATTTGCAGCCGATTTCCTTTAAGTCCGACAGGCTCCTAGGGTAATGATTCCCTTGCCTTTTCCCAGGAAAGCCCATGCAACCCAACTCCGGTAATCCCATTGGCGTGTTCGATTCAGGGGTAGGCGGGCTCACGGTGGTGCGCGCCCTGATGGAGCGGCTGCCGTTCGAGAACATCGTCTATTTCGGCGATACGGCCCGGGTGCCCTACGGCGTGAAATCCGTCGAGACCATCGCCCACTACACCACCCAGATCGCCGAATTCCTCCTCGGCAAACAGGTGAAGCTCTTGATCGTCGCCTGCAACACCATGGCGGCGGTGGCCTCCCAGGTGGTCCAGGACCTTTCCCCGGTGCCCGTGCTGGACGTGATCGACGCCGGCGCCGTGGGGGCCGTGGCCGCCACCCGAAGCCGGCGGGTGGGGGTGATCGGCACCCCCACCACCATCAACAGCAATGCCTACGCCCGGGCGATCCACCAGTACCAGCCGGAGATCCGCATCTTCTCCCAGCCCTGCCCCCTGTTCGTGCCGCTGGTGGAGGAGGGCTGGCTGGAACACCAGGTGACCCGGCTCACGGCCCAGGAATATCTGCGGCCGGTGCTCGCCGAACAGATCGATACCCTGGTGCTGGGCTGCACCCACTACCCCCTGCTCAAGCCGCTGCTGCAGGACGTGGCGGGCCCGGGCGTCGCCCTGGTGGACTCCGCCGAGGCCATGGCGGAGCGCACCGCCGCCCTGCTGGCCGAGATGGGCCTGGCCAACCCGCGGCGCACTCCTCCCGAGTACCATTTCCACGTCACCGACGTGCCTTTGCGCTTCCAGACCATAGGCGAGCGCTTCCTCGGGCGCAGCCTGGCCAACGTGCACGTCGAAAAGTGGTGATTCCCTGGCCCCCTCCGCGGCTGCCCCGGTTCGGGCCGGAAAGGCACTGCCCGGTCGCGCCCAAGACGCTGTTTGAAAACGTGGCGAGCGCAGGCGAAACGCGCCTAAGCAGCCACTTCCACGCGGTAGCCCGCGAACTTGCGCACATTGATCACCCCGCGGTCGAACATCAGGTACTGGCCCTTGATGCCCATCAGCCGGCCCCCCGCCTCCGGGGTCTTGTCGAAGCTGAGGGAAGCGACCTTGGCGGGGTACTCCAGCACCGGGTAGCGTAGGGTAAGGGGCTGCGCTTCCTCCAGCGGGACTACGCCGTCCCCGGCGGCCAGGCGGGCAACGTCGGCCCGGCACAGGGACAGCAGTTCGTCCCGCTTGGCGGCCAGGTCCACGTCTGCGGCTTCCCCCTTCAGCAGGGCGCGCCAGTCGGTCCGGTCCGCCACATGCCGTTTCAGCAGCACCTCCAGCAGCCCGGCCAGGTGGCGACTCGACACCTCGAAAATGGGTAGCGCCTGTTTCGCCCCCTGGTCGATCCAGCGCGTGGGCACCTGGGTCTGGCGGGTGATGCCCACCTTGATCCCGGAGGAGTTGGCCAGATAGACGCAGTGGGGCTGCATGCAGTGGGCGAGACCCCACTCCGGCTCGCGGCAGGTACCAGCCGCGTGGTGGCACAACTCCGGCTTGACGATGCAGAGGTCGCACCGGGCCAGGCTGCGCATGCAGGGATAGCAATAGCCCCGGTTGAAGCTCTTGGCGGTCTTGCGGCCGCAGGCCACGCACCGGATCTCCCCCAGGTAGCGCAGGACCAGCGGGTGCCCCAGGTAGCGGTTGAGGGGCAGTTCCCGTTCCCCCAGGGGCAGGGCGTATTCCACCTCCGCGCCCGCCAGGCGGCTCCTCATTTTGTCCAGTGTCCCGCTGATGGTGTCCATGGCCGCTCCGTTGCTGTCCGATCCCTTTGGCGCCCGGCTATCGTCCGCTGCCGTTCCTGGCCAAGAAGCGATCCAGTTGGTTGGCGAAGGCCTGCCGGTCGCTCTGGCTGAACGACGAGGGGCCGCCCGTGTCTATCCCGCTGCTGCGCAGCTCGTCCATGAAATTGCGCATGGTCAGCCGTTCCCGGATCGTGTCCCGGGTGTAAAGCTCTCCCCTGGGATTAAGGGCGTGGCCGCCCCGTTCGATCACGTCGGCGGCAAGGGGGATGTCCGCGGTAACGACCAGGTCGCCGGCTTCCACGTGGCGGGCGATCCTGTTGTCCGCCACGTCGAAACCGGCGGACACCTGGACCGTCCGAATGTAACGGGATGGCGGCGTGCGTAGGGGGCGATTGGCGACCAGGATCAGCGAGACACCCACCCTCTCGGCGGCGCGAAACAGGATTTCCTTGATGACGCCGGGACAGGCATCGGCGTCCACCCAAATCTGCATTCACATTTCTCCCGGACGGGCCTTTTCAACCTCGCACACGTAGGTCCGCAGCGGAAACGAGCCGCTGACCGGATCGCAGTCTCGATTGCTGATCAGGCCGTTGTAGTTGGCGCTCAGCTCGCCCGCGACTTCATAGCCCCCATGACCGAGTCCGGGGCACGGCTGCCACCACCCGGACTGGGCGCAGACGACGCCCCGGTCCAGCGTCCTGTTGAATGGCCAATCCCAAGCCGATTGGAACTTACGGCTTCTGGACGATGTCGCATGTTGCGGCATACCCCTTCTGTCATCAAGGACGCTCATCGATGTACCGCATACCCGCCCCGCTCACCCGAATGTTTTCCGGCATCGCGCTCGGCCTTGCCGCCGCCACCCTCGGCATGAACGCGCTAGCGGCAGGCCCCGAGGCTGCCTCTCCGTATCCGGAGGTCACGATCAGCCCCGCCAACCCTGCCCTGGCGGCACAGGTCAAGCACGGCGAGTACCTGGTCGACCTCGGAGACTGCCTCGCCTGCCACACTGCGAGCGGGGGCAAGGCGTTCTCCGGGGGCCGGGCCATCAATACCCCTTACGGCGCGATCTATTCCACCAACATCACCCCGGACCCCGAAACCGGGATCGGGAAGTGGACCTTCGCCCAGTTCGACAAGGCAGTTCGCTACGGAGACAGCCCCCACGGCTATCTGTTTGCGGCGATGCCTTACCCTTCCTACAATATCATGAGTCCGCAGCAGGTGCGCGACATGTGGGAATACCTCAAACGGGTGCCGGCGGTGTACCGCCGCAACGAGCCGGTGGGGATGCCCATCCCGTTCAGGTGGCGCTTTTTGCAGGCCGCTTGGCGCCTTCTCTTCTTCAAGCCCGCCGACGGCCCTTATCGGCCCGACCCGACGAAATCGGCGTTGTGGAACTGGGGGCGGTTCATCGTAGAGGGCCCGGAACATTGTGGCGCTTGCCATACCCCCCATAACTTTCTCGGCGCGCCCAAACAACGCTACTTCCTGACGGGTTCCACCATTTCCGGCAGATGGGCGCCCGATGTGTCGGGAGCTGTGACCAGCCATCTTCCGGTGGACGAGATTATGAAGGTATTTTCGGAGAAGCGCGGGCTCTCGGGGGGCGTTCTGGGCGGCGACATGGGCCTGGCCATCGGCCACAGCATGCGCTTCATGACGCCCCAGGACATGCGTGCCGTGGCGGTTTATCTCCAAACCGTGGACAGCCCGATCCCGTCCGGCCCCATGCCCGTAGCGGAATCCCCGTCCGACATCGGGCTCGGACAGAAGGTGTACCGGGCGCACTGCGCGGCCTGCCACAAAACCGGAGTGGGCGGCGCGCCCAAGGTGGGCACGACCGATTTCGCACCCCTGGCCAAGATGCCGCTGGAGGACCTGTACCGGAACGTCTATTACGGGGTCAGCATTATGCCCGCCAAGGGGGGCTGCGCCAAGTGCACGGACCGGGAACTCAGTTCCGCCATCCGTTACATGATTCGCCCATCGGCGTCCCCGCCCCGGCCCGGCGCCTCCCGCCCCGATACCACGTAGCCGAGGGCGTTGTCGTTGTGGAGGAGCAGCATCTGCCGCCGCGCCGCTTCTTGCGCAGCACTACGCAGCGGAAACGGCTGCGGTCCAGTGCGTCCACCAGCAGCGCGCCGGTCTCGCCGTAGAAAACGGTTCCCCCGGGCCCGATGTTCATCGTCTCGTCTCCGCCGGGTGGGTTGGTAGCGGCAGTGTGGTACAGCGGCAGTCGGCCCTGAACCCGCGCCGGGGGCCGTGCCCGCCTTACCCGAAAACCGCCAGGTCGATCTCGGGGTACGAGCCCACCACCAGGTCCGCCGCCTCGAGCTTCTCCCTCCGATAGGTGGTGGTCAGGGCGATGCACCTCATGCCGGCCCGGCGCGCGGCCTCGATGCCGTGGGGGGCGTCCTCGATCACCACGCAGTCCGCGGGCCGGCAATTCAGTTGGCTGGCGGCATAGAGGAAGATGTCCGGGTTCGGTTTCGAGCGGTACCCCACGTCGGCGAGGCTGAATATGTGGCCGTCGAACAACCGCGACAGGCCCAGGCGCCGGTCGACGACGGCCAGCAGGTCTTCGGCCATGGCGGTGGCGATGCAGGTCTTGTACTGGTCGCGGACGCGCCGGTAGAACGCCTCGAAGCCGTCGATGAACTTGACTTCGCGCTCGAACAGGCCCTTGACGATTTCTATGCGCTCCCTGGCCAGGGGTTCCGGGTCGCCGGAAAACCCGTATTCCCGCTGCATGATGCGCACCCCTTCCACCACGGAGCGGCCGGTGATCAGGGGCTTGATCCTGTCGCGGTCGTAGACCAGTCCCCTGCGCCGCAGAAACTCCTGCTGCCCCCGGTCCCAGATGGTTTCCGTGTCTACCACGATGCCTTCGCCGTCGAAGATGATCGCATCAAGCATGTCGTTCGCCCGCCTCTGCCTTGACGGAAGGCAGTTTATCACGGCGCGGCCCACGGACCACTCGCACCCGCCCGGCTACTGCTCTTTTTGCGGCCGCAGGCGCAGGGCCGCGTGCACCAGGTCGCTGAAAGTCTTGGAACTGATCCAGCCGTAGACCAGCAGCAGGACGATCACCAAAAACCCGAAGAAGAGGGCGTGCAAGGTGTGAAAGCCGCCGACACTGGTGAGGTAGATGACGCTGCCGGTCAGCATCAGCGCAAATATGAATATCAGAACCCGCCCCAGGGTGAACTGGGGCGATTCCGGGCGAAGCACGGGAAATTCCGAATAGCCGGCGTCGCTCAGGGCGGAAAGCACCTTCGCCGTCGACCAGGAAAAGACCCTGCTGCCGTAGAAGCCGCCGCTGCCTTGGTCCCACCGTTCCTTCAAGTTGAGCAGGACCTGCCGGGCGAGTTCGCTGCCGCGGTAGCGCCGGTCGGCGGAATCCCCCAGGACCCTGATCAGCAGCGAGTCCGTCATGAACAGGAAGCCGTAACTGGTCCCTTTCGTGCCCGGTGCGATGTCCAGCGTTTCCTCCACCAGCCTGGTCGCTTTGTCGGGGTTGCGCAACAGCCACCTGAGGGCCTCGTTTTCCGTCTTGAGATAGGCGGAGGGACCCAATCCGCAACGCCGCGCCGCCTGCAGCGCCAGCAGGGCATAGATGGTGTGGGCGGCCAGCAGGGGCTCCTGCGCCCCGAAGGAGCCGTCCTCATTGCGGTACTTGGCCACCAGGAACCCCAGCCCGGCCTCGATCGCGTCCTTGCAGCTCACGCCGCCGGGGCAGCGGTCGATGTCCGGGCCGTAGGCCTGCACCAGGGCCAACAGGGCGAGACAGGTGGGGAACACGGCGCCCGGGCTTCCCCTGCTGTAGCCCCAGCCCCTGTCACCGGCCTGCTGGTTCTGAACCCCCAGCAGCCATTCCAGGGCGTCCTTTACCGGCGCGCTGCCCCGGTCCCGGCCGCCCTTGACCAGCGCCATCACCGCGAAGGCGGTGCGGACGATGTCCGGGATCAACCGCCCATTGCCCACCTCCTTATGCCAGGCGCCCCGGTCCGCGCCGGCGGAGGGACCGCGGTGGTCCTTCAGGAAATCCAGTGCCGTTTGAATGCGCGGGTCGCCGGCATCGACCGCCCGCGCATCGAGCAGCGAAATGACCGCCTCTGCCGTATTGAGCGCGCTCAGTTTTTCCCCCGGCCGCTCCGCCCAGCCGCCGCTCTCATCCTGGGCCTTCAGCAGCCACTGGCTGGAGCGCTCCATCACCTCCTGCACCGTCAGCACGTCTTCCATGCCTGGCCCTCCCGTTCGCGTCGCAATCCCTTGCTGGTTAGTTCACCATTAGCATACGGCACCCGCGTCCACGAGGCCGGGAGCGGCGACTCCAAGCTGGTCACGATGAAACGGGCCTCGAATTCGTTGACGTCGACGACGCCGGGGCTGCATATGTTCCGCGCCGCCACCGCCGGCTTGGCGGCGGACAAGCGTAGCGCCAGGGCGAAGCTGACGGCCACGGCAGCCACCACCGCCAGCCCGAACAGCAACCCCCGCCCCTCGGTGTAGGCGGCAAAGGACGGCAGGAAGTACTCGGTCACCCCGAGCAGGCCGACCAGGAGGCTCAGGATGGCTACCGTGAGCCCCATTACCCGAGAGGCGATCAGCGCCCGCTGGTCAGTCGCCGCGATCAGCCGCGCAATCCACAGGCCGTTGATGCCGTCGGTCGTCATCATGCCGAGGGTGAACACCAGGCCGAGCACCACGGCGAACAGCCAGCCGGCCAGGCTGGAGGCGGTGAGGGAAAACAGGGCGGTCTGGCTGATGGTATCGAAGGACAGGGCGAACAGGGCGCCGACGCAGGCCACCAGCACCGGATGGCTGGCCTCGGAAAGCCGGCCCAGAAAGCGCCCCTTGAGGCCCACCGGCCTGACCACCTGGTCGGGCCGCGCGGCCAGGACGGCGCGCAGGTTCACCGCGCCGAGGGTGAACAGGAACAGGATGGACACCCAGTCCCCCATGTCCGACAGCCAGCCCGGGGTGTGCCAGCGCTTCGCCATGACGCCCACCGCCACCGCCACCAGGATCACCACGAAACCATGCCCCGCGGAGAACAGGAAACCCGACCAGCGGGAAAGTCTCGGCCTGGCGGCGGCGTTGAACCGGGTCAGGCCGTCGATGGTCGCAAGGTGGTCCGGGTCCATGCCGTGCTTGAGGCCGAGCACGAACACCAGGAGCATCAGCGCCAGCCAGTCGTTGGGCAATACCTGCACCGTTCACCCCCTTTCCGCATTTCGATCCGAAACCGCCAGCCCAGCACTCAGAATAGCGCTTTTTCCGCCCTCCGGGCAAAAACGGGGCCGTGCCGTCCAGTCCGTGCGCCGGGGTACGGGCCTTGTCCGGCGCCGCTATTCCCGCGCGGCGAGAAATTCCACCATCTGGTCCGGGCCCAGGGGCCTGCTCACATAGTAGCCCTGCACCAGGTCGCAGCCAAACTCCCGCAGCCGTTGCAGCGTGGCCCCGTCCTCCACCCCTTCCGCCACCACGGTCAGGCCCAGATCGTGGGCGAGGGCGATCATGGAGCGCACGATCCGCTCGTCCCGGGGGGAGCTGAGCAGATTGCTCACAAAGCTCATGTCGAGCTTGAGTTCGTCCAGCGGCAAGTTGCGCAAGCGGCTCATGGAGGAGTACCCCGTGCCGAAGTCGTCGATCGACAGGCGGATGCCGGTTTCCTTCAAACGCTCCAGGGAGGCGCCGCAAACGGCGTCGTCTTCCATCACCGCGGTCTCGGTCAGTTCGAGGACCAGCCGGTCCGGGGGGACGCCCCAGGCCCCCAGCGCCTGCCGGACCACCTCCGGCAGTTGCCGGTCCTGCAGGTCCGTGGGCGACAGGTTGACCGCCACGTGCAGCCTGCTCGCGACGGCCTGCATGGCGTCGTAGCGGCACAGGGCCGCGTTCAGCATTCTCAAGGTCAGGTCGGAAATGAAGCCCGCCGCCTCGGCTACGGGAATGAACTGGCTGGGCGGGATGTCCCCCTTCGACGGAAGGCTCCACCGGGCCAGGGCCTCGACCCCGGCGATGGCGCCGGAGCGCAAATCCAGCTTGGGCTGGAACTGCACGTCCAGGGCATTGTCCGCGACGGCGTTGCGCAAGGCCGTCTGCAACTGAAACTGCAGCAGACGCGGCGCGTCCAGATTCAAGTCGTAGATCGCGTAGCGGTCCCGGTTGCGGCGTGCTTCGCACAGGGCCACGTTGGCCTGCCGCAGAAGGGAATCCCCGTCGCACGCGGGGGCGGCCCCGAACGAGATGCCGACAAGGGGGGTGGCATGAATCTGCGTCCCCTCCACCCGCAACCGCTGGTCCAGGGCGCGCAGAATCTTGTGGGCCGCCAGAATCCCGTGGCCCGCGCTGGGCAGCCGGCGCAAAAGGCAGGCCAGTTCGTTGCGGCCGATCCGGCGCACGCTGTCTCCCGCTTTCAGGGCCTGCCTGAGCAGCCCGATCGCCTGGGCGCACAAGGCATCTCCGGCGCGATAACCCAGCATGCCGTCGACGCGCCCGATGCACTCCAGCGACACCAGCGCCACCCCAATCGCCGAACCGGAATCCGGGCCGTGCAGGGCCGCCTCCAGTTCCGCCAGGAAGCCCAGGTGATCGGGAAGGGGCGGCTCTAGGGCATCCATGGCAAGGGCCTGCGGCTGCGGGCGCGGGTCAAGCCGGGAAGAGTGAGCGCCACGAGCGGTTTCTCACAGGTAGAAGTCCTTAACATCCACCCGGCACTCCCCCTCTGGCAGCGAGCGCTGGATTTCATACGGCCGGCCGTCGAACGCCTTGGGTGCGGTGAGGAGGTCCAGCATGATGGGCGCCCCGTACGGCCCCCGGTCGGGATCGAGAACCACCATCACCCTGGGCTTGAGCCGCCGGACACGGTTGTGGGCCAGGACCACCGCCACCTCGCCGCTGTTGAGCTCCACCAGGCTGCCCACCGGGTATGGGCCGAGGCACTGGATAAATTGCTCCACCAGGTCCTCGTGGTAGTAGTCCCGGCGCCAGTTGTACAACATCTGCAGCGCCTCGAACGGGGGGGTCGGATGGGCATAGGGGCGTTCGCTGATCAGGGCGACGAAGCAATCCACGATCGCCGCCATCTTGCCCAGGAGGGAAATCTGGCGGCCGGCGAGGCCCATGGGATAGCCGCTGCCGTTTTCCCGCTCGTGGTGCTGGCCCACGATCTCCGCCGTTTGCGGGGTGATCCCGGAGCTGTTGCGGACGATCTCCAGGCAAAACTGCACATGCTGCTTGATTTGCTCGTATTCCTCCGGCGACAGGCGGCCCTGCTTGCCGAGGATCGCCTGCGGCAGGCGCGCCATGCCCACGTCCAGCAGCATCCCCGCCATGCCGAGGACGTGGAGTTGGGGCTTGGGCAGGCCCATATGCCGCCCGAAGGCCAACAGGTGGATCGAGACGCTGACGGCGTGATCGTAGATGTACAGGCTTTTCTTCTTGAGATAGCTCAGCAGCAGCAGGGCGTCCGGGTTGCGGACCACGCTCTCGGTCATCTGTTCGATCGACTGCTTGAGCTGCTTGCCATCCACCGTTCCCTTCACGGCCACACCTTCGAACATCGCATGGGCGACCGCGGCGGCCTGGTCGTGGGTCCGGATTGCGGGGGGCAGTTCCTCCTCCACCGACGCCAGATCGGGGTAGTCGATGCGCAGCTTGGCCAGCAAACGGGCGGTGGGGGTAGCGCCAGAACCCGGGCCGTCGAGTTCCATGATCGAGCGCTCGGTATCCGGCTCCGGTCCTTTTCCCCGGGCGGCCCCGGGCGGGCGATTGGGTGGCGCGGCCTCCTCCGGCGGCATGCCCAGGGATACGGTGCTGCGCGCCGGGTCGACGTAGACGAAGCGGCAATAGGTGCGCAAGTCCTCGATCTGGTCGGGGGATTCGATGAGAAACCCCTGGAACAGGAAAGGCGTGTCGAGCCAGGGGCGGTCCAGTTCGTACACGAACATGCCGATCCCCAACTGCGCTACCGGAACCTTTTTCTTCACTCTCTGCGCTTCGAAAATTGTCCAGCGGACGCTGCGTGTCAAGTCCGCGCGGGATAGCCAAGCCCAATTTGTTCCGCCATCTTATTTTGTTCGCGCCGGATGCGCCAGTCTTTCGATTGACGGTGTCGGGACGAGGAAATCGAAGAATGCGGGGCGTCGGGGCGCCGGCCGGCTATCGCCACTCGCTCAGAACGGCTTTGATGGCCTCGTCCCGCACCGGCATGGGCAACGCCGCGTCAATGCGCATGCGCTGGCGCACCCTGTCCAGTGCCGGCGCGTTGTGCGGGTCGTAAAACACCAATATCCGGGTTTCCCTGAGGGGCTGCGCTGCCGCGAGCAGGGATTCCAGGTTGCTCAAGCGGTCGCGGAAATCGGTCTGGGAGTAGAAATCCGCCACGATTACCCCAGGTTTCAGCTTGCGCACCAGCGAGACGGCCTTGCGCGCCTGCCACTCGGTGGTCACGTCGAAACCGAGCGCCTTGTAGAGGACGGGCAATTTCGCGTGGTCGACAAATTCGATTAGGGCGAGGAGCTTTTTGGGGTGATCGGTCATTGTCGTGTCGTCATGCAGCCGTGGTTGAAAAGGTCGATGATGCGCCCCGGCTATATGAATTGTCCTCCAAACAGGTGCCTGGCGAAGGCCGGGATATCCCGATAGGCAAAGTGCAGGTTCGGGTTGGCCGAGGCAAACCTGTATCCCCGTCTTGACAAGACGATGTTGAGGCTCTGGAAGGTATGAATCGAAATGTGCCCGTTTCTGGGGGAGATGTACCACCAGCCCGTCTTCACGTTATCGATGTCGGGCGGCTGCACCAGGGTGGAGAACATGATCATTCCTTCGCTCTTGTCCAAGAACGACATCAGGTCCTCGAAGGTCTCGTAGGGGGTCGGAACATGTTCGATCACCTCGAACGAAACGACCAGGTGAAACGCGCCGTTCGGTCTTTCGGCGTACTCTTCGTGAAACGGGTCGAACGTCGTGACATCCGAAAACCCGATGTTCTTCAGGCCGTTCTGCAGGGCGCCATTGCCGCCGCCGTAATCCAGGATGCTTATCTCGTTTTTGTATTTGGAAAATACGTCGGATATCAGTTCCGTGTTGCCGCTCGGGCGAACCGATGCGTAGTCCGGGTCCACCTCCGGATAGCCGTCGTTGTATATGTTTTCCTTGAGTTCCTCTGGCGTGGCGTCATCGAAATCGGTGGAGAAGATAAACCCGCAAGCGGGACACCGATAGTAGGAAACCGGAATCCCTCTCGGGGGCAGGAACTTTCCTTGCAGCTCCATGCAGTTCTTGTTCAGATCGCACGCGCCGTAAAGACGCGCCGATGCGCCGCAGCATTTGCAGCCTACGTTGTCCGGATGGGTATCCTTGAGAAACATTCCGGCTCTATCGGCATCTCAAAGAATCGGTTCGCCGCCCTGCTTTTCGCCACGCTCGTACACCACATGGGCGCGGCCCACGAGCAAGGGGTCGAGCGGCCCGATGTGGTCTATGTCCTTGCCGGTGTAGGGCAGGCTGTGCAGCACGTAACGCATGGCGTTCAGGCGCGCGCGTTTCTTGCAGTCGGACTTGATCACGGTCCAGGGCGCGTCGGCGGTGTCGGTATAGAAGAACATCGCCTCCTTGGCCTTGGTGTAGTCGTCCCACTTGTCGAGGGACGCAAGATCGACCGGGCTCAGCTTCCACTGTTTGAGGGGGTGGGACTCCCGCTCCTTGAAACGCCGCCGCTGTTCCTCGCGGGTCACCGAAAACCAGAATTTGATCAAATGGACATTGCTGTGCACCAGATCGCGCTCGAATTGCGGTGCCTGCCGCATGAATTCCACATACTCCGCTTGGGTGGAAAAGCCCATTACCCGCTCGACGCCGGCACGGTTATACCAGGAGCGGTCGAATAGAACGATCTCGCCGGCGGTCGGCAGGTGCTGCACGTAGCGCTGAAGATACCACTGTCCGCGCTCCGTCTCGGTTGGCTTCTCCAGCGCGACCACGTGCGCGCCGCGGGGATTGAGATGCTCCATGAAGCGTTTGATGGTGCCGCCCTTACCGGCGGCGTCGCGCCCTTCGAACAGGATTACCACCTTCTGGCCGGTTTCCTTGACCCAGGCCTGCAGCTTGAGCAACTCCACCTGCAAACGGTATTTCTGCTTCTCGTAGTTGCGGCGGGACATCAGGTTTTTGTAAGGGTACCCGCCTTCGCGCCAGTCTGCGGCCAGTTCGTCATCAGGACGGGTCGGCAGTTTGCTGACGACCGGCGCCTCGTGCTTCAGCAATGCATTCCTCAACACCGCAGCATCATCGGGAGAGGCGCCGGCCATAATGGCTTCCAGCGTCTTCGCCAGGGCGGCCGTATCGCCGAGGGCGGCGACGGCCAGGATATCTTTCACCGCAACGACCTTGGACTCCTGCGCGGCATCCACGGCTTCCGTCACGGCAAAGGTTTCAATTCCCTTGGCGCTGGCCGACGGCGCGATATCGCCTGCGGACGTGCGACGCGGGTGGGGGGCGTGATTTCGCCGCGGCGGCGCGGCCACGGTCGGCTCGGGTTTCTGAGTTGCGATCTTAGGTTGCTTGACGGCCATACGTTCTCCCTTAATGAGCCCTTGGTTATCCCGTGTTCAAAGCGGCTATGGTACCCGGCGCGCCGCCTGGCGACCCGACCCGAATCCGGCTTCCGTCTCGTCAAGGCGACTGGCTCGCGCCCCTGCGGAAAAACTATCGGCACGGCGGGGATTACCTTTAGGCGTCGAGAAACAATAATTTGGACATTTGCCGTGGCTGATTTGCGCACCGGCCACGAAGCAAGACGCTTGTTGTGAATGACACAACGGCGCGGCTTGCGACACCGGCATGTGCGCAAAGCAGCCGCGGCCCGGAGGGTTGCGGCGAATCCGCGCGCCTTGCATCCATCGCGGATTCGCCGCAACAAATGTACAAGTTATTATTTCTCGACGCCTAAGGGCTACCTTAGGACCTGTTAAGTATTAAGTGTTACACGCGGCGGCGAGGATTCGGGCCCATGGCTAGGCGTAGGTGACGCCGTGTGGTTATTCCACACAAGGAACCTGCAACAACG
>JAJZUU010000079.1 GCA_021848325.1 Pseudomonadota bacterium
GGCCGTATTGCGTCCGCAGTGAGGAAATCGAGGAGGGATAGTGCGTTCTTTACGAAAAATCAGCCAAATTCGGGAAAATTAGACCCATACATACCCTGCCAGCAGGGTATGTCCGACAGGCTGCTAGAAACGGCAGTTGACCGGGTTGGAGTGTGCGGTTTACAGGGCGCAGGGCAAGGCGCGACGAGAGCGTGGCTGTTGCCGCTTCAGCGGCTTTACAGCCACGGCCTACCCCTTGCGGGTGCGCGGAATGGTTGTTCCATTCCAAGGAGTTACAACGTAGCCATGCGCCCTGTAAACCGTGCAATCCGACCCGTAGCGGGCTCACCGACCGGGTGAACCCTGAAATCCGCAATAAGCGGAATTGAATCATGATATTGAACCTCAATGGAGCGGTCAACTGCCGTTTCTAGGTTTATAGCACGGACCAGGGCTCGCGTGCCAACGCTCGCGCCGCCGTGCTTGCGCCGTCCTGCGCAATCCTATACTTTAAGTCGGATACCGACGAACAATGGACATCCCGAATGGACGTCTTGCAACCACAGAATGGCGGGGTGGAGCACCTCGCCGCTTTCGTCACCAGCGCGGCCATCGGCCTGCTGATCGGCCTGGAGCGGGAACGCAGCCCGGCTGCCCGCGCCGGCCTGCGCACCTTCGCCGTGGTCGCCCTGCTGGGGACCCTGAGCGCCATGCTCTCGGACCGGACCGGCTCCCCCTGGCTGCTGGCCGCCGGGCTTCTGGCAGTGGCCTTACTGATCGTGGTGGCCTATCTCGGAAAGTCCGGCACTGCGGACCCGGGAACCACTACCGAAGCCGCCCTGCTGCTGTGCTACGGGTTGGGGGCGGCGGTCTGGTTCGGCTACACCACGCTGGCCATCATGCTGTCCATCGGCACCACGATGCTGCTGTACTTCAAGCCGGAACTGCATGGCTTCACCCAAAAACTGGAGCGCCGCGATCTGCTGTCCATCCTGCAGTTCGCGGTGCTTACGTTCGTCGTGCTGCCGATCCTGCCGGACCGGGGCTACGGCCCCCACGCCGCCCTCAATCCCCACGATATCTGGCTGATGGTGGTGCTGATATCCGGCATCAGCCTGGCCGGCTACGTGGCCTTGCGCACCGTGGGCCAGCGCTACGGCGCACCGCTGCTGGGCCTGCTCGGCGGCTTGGTGTCCAGCACTGCGACCACCCTGGTCTACGCCCGGTACGGAAAGGCCCACGAAGCGATGGGGCGCCTGGCGGTATTGGTGATCCTGTTCGCCAATCTCGTGGTGCTGGTGCGCTTGGCGGTGCTGGGCGCGGTGGTGGCGCCGGGGGTGCTGCCCCGGCTGCTGCCGGTCCTCGGCAGCAGTCTTGCCGTGGGCCTGCTGGTGACGGCAGCGGGATGGCGCCGTTTCGCCAAACCGGAGGAGCTGCCCATGCCGGAGACGAAGAATCCCACCGAGTTGCGAACCTCCGTCGCCTTCGGGGCGTTGTATGCCAGTGTGCTGTTTTTTTCCGCGTGGTTTTCGGAGATAGCCGGCGGAAAAGGTCTGTACGGCGTCGCCGCGGTGTCCGGGCTGACCGATGTGGACGCCATTACCTTGTCCAGCCTCAGGCTTTTTACCCTTGGCAGGCTGCAGGCGGGCCAGGTGGTCACGGCGATCGTCCTGGCCCTGTGCGCGAACTTGGCCTTCAAGTTCGCGATGGTGCTGGTGGTGGGCGGACCGGTAATGGCCAGGCGTTGCTTGTGGGGTTTCCTCGGGGCAGGGGCCGGTGCGGCGTTATGGCTGCTGTGAGCGAAGCCTACGGTTTATTTCTTGGCGCGTAACAGGCGCTGTTTCTCCCGCGCCCAGTCCCGCTCTTTCTCGGCCTCCCGCTTGTCGTGCTGTTTCTTGCCCTTGGCCAAGCCGATTTCCAGTTTGACTCGGCCCCGGGAGTAGTGCATATCCAGCGGCACCAGGGTGTAGCCCGCTCGTTCCACCTTGCCGATGAGCTTGTCGATTTCCCGACTGTGCAGCAAGAGCGTGCGGGTGCGTACCGGGTCCGGAGTGACGTGGGTGGACGCGGTGGGCAGCGGGCTGATATGGGCGCCGATCAGCACCAGTTCTCCCTGGCGGATCACCACGTAGGATTCCTTTATCTGGACGCGGCCGGCCCGGATGGCCTTGACTTCCCAGCCTTCCAGCACGACGCCGGCCTCGTACCTTTCTTCGATAAAGTAGTCGTGAAACGCCTTCTTGTTCTGAACGATGCTCATCTAGGAGTGAGTTTTCCATGGAAATGGTGTATTTTACAGCTTTTTGGCCTGGGCCGGTGCGGCTTGCGGCCAAGAAGGAACGGGCATTGCGGACATCTCGATGGCGCAGGTGAACAAATCGATTCTGGTGGGCTATTCGGCGGCGCGAATGTTCGCCTTGGTGGACCAAGTGGAAGAGTACCCGCAGTTCCTGCCCTGGTGCGGCGGGACCGAGGTGAAATGGCGCGACGAGACCACCACCGTGGCCACCATTCACATCGACTACCTCCATATCAAGCAGAGCTTCACCACCGAGAACGCCAAGCGGGAGCCCCATTTGATCGAGATGAGACTGCAGGACGGCCCGTTCAGCCATCTGGAAGGGAGCTGGCGCTTCATCGAGTTGGACCCGCAGGCCTGCAAGGTGGAGTTTAGCCTGCATTACGAGTTTTCCAGCAGGATGCTGGAGAAACTGGTGGGACCGGTGTTCGACTATATCGCCAACAGCTTCATCGACGCCTTCACCCATCGCGCGGACAAGGTCTACGGCGCGACATGAATCAGGAGATCACGGTGGAAGTGGCGTACGCGCGGCCCGACCGGCAACTCATCCTGCCCTTGCGGGTGGCGCCCGGCACTACCGTGGGCCAGGCCATCGAGATGTCGGGGTTGCTGGAGAAATTCCCGGAAGTGGATCTCGCGCGCAACAAGGTCGGCATTTTCGGCAGGCTGGTGGCCCTGGACACGGTGCTGCGGGACAAGGACCGGGCGGAGATCTACCGCCCCCTTATCGCGGACCCGAAAGAGGTTCGGCGCCAGCGCGCGGAACAGGGGAAGGTGATGAAAAAAGGCGGCGGAGACGTTCAGGCCGCGGCGGATTAGGCCACCCCCGGCGGCTATCCAAGGCGCGCGGCGTTCCCGGTCGGGGCACGCCTATTTGCACCAGGTTTCCACTTCCTTTTGCGCCTTCCCGATGGCCTTCTGCCTGGCCTGGTCGTCCAGGTACACCCGGTCGCCCTTCTCGTTGTAGCTGAATATGCGGCCGCCTGCTTCAAGGGTGCGCAAATTGCCGCGGGCGGATTGGCAGTTGTCCTGCTTCTGCCTGGCTTCGGCCTGTTGCTCCTGCTGTTTCTTTTGCGCCTCTTCCCGCTCGACCTGGCGTTTGCGGAACCCCCGTTCCTTGTCCGCAAGGCTTGGACCGGCCTGGCTTTCAACGGGCGGCGGGCTTACGTTCAGCTTCTTTGCATCGGCCTTGGGCACCGGTTGATCGGAATAGTGGACCTCCCCTTGGGAGTCCACCCATTTGTAGATATCACCATGGGCGATCCCCGGAAGGCTCAGCCCCAGCAAGAGGGATAGAATGAAATGTCGCATCTTGGCAGACGCGGGAACCCCGGGGGGTTCCCGCAGGTCCGGTTAGAAAGGGGTGGGAGGGTACTTGAGCTGTTCTACCCCGAGGATGGCCAAGTCGCTGGCCATTTTGGACTCCTTGATCACCGTGGCGTTGTCCCCCTTGGCCGCGGCCGCCTTGGCGTTGTCCAGGGCCGCGACTGCCGTGGTCCACAGGTCTTTCTTTTGCTTGCCCATTTTTATATCCGCCTCGGCCTGGGCCAGGGCCTTGCTGGCCTCCTCGGTCAGGGCGGGCTTGGCGCCTTCCTCGGATGCCATGGTGGGCTGGCTTGCCGCCATGGACAGCAGTCCCGCACTGGCGAGAGCGATCAGTAATTTATTCATTATAAGATTCTCCTTTGGTTTGAGTGATGCCGGTTCCATACAGCGGGTCCCTTTCGGTCCGCGGGCCCGCACTGCGGTCAGGCGGGCAAGACCGATAAAGCGGTATCCCACTGAATGTTACCATAGCGGTTTATGGCGACGTCGTCAATTCCCCGCCCCGGCCGATCGCTGCGCCGGGGCCCCCGCATGCCGCCCGCAGGGCTTGGTCGGAGGTTCTTTAACCTTCTTGGCCGAATCCCGTATAATGTGTTTTTGTGAGTTAAGGAAAAAAACATGCGTGTTCTTCAGAAAGCGCTCACCTTCGACGACGTCCTGCTGGTACCTGCCTATTCTTCCGTTTTGCCGCGGGACGTAACCCTCAGGACGCAGCTCACCCGTTCCATCACCGTCAATATCCCCCTCATTTCCGCCGCGATGGACACGGTTACCGAAGCGCACCTGGCCATCGCGCTTGCCCAGGAGGGCGGCATCGGCATCATCCACAAGAACATGACGGCTGCGGCGCAGGCGGCCCAGGTGTTGAAGGTGAAGCGTTTCGAAAGCGGCGTGGTCAAGGAACCCATCACCATTTCCCCCGATATGACCGTGCGCGACGTGCTCACGCTGACCCGGCGGCACAAGATCTCGGGGCTGCCGGTGGTCGAGGGCAGGCAGGTGGTGGGGATCGTCACCAACCGGGATTTGCGTTTCGAGAGCAACCTGGACCAGCCGATCAGGAACATCATGACCCCCCGGGAGCGGCTGGTCACCGTGAAGGAAGGCGCCTCCCGCGAAGAGGCCCTGGCCCTGATGCACAAACACCGACTGGAGCGCGTGCTGGTGGTGAGCGATGATTTCGAGCTGCGGGGGCTGATCACCGTCAAGGACATTCAGAAGTCCACCGAGCACCCCAATGCCTGCAAGGACGCCCATGGGCGGTTGCGGGTCGGGGCCGCGGTGGGCGTGGGGGAGGGCACCGACGAGCGGGTGGCGGCATTGGCGGAAGCGGGGGTCGACGTGCTGGTGGTGGATACCGCCCATGGCCACTCCAAGGGGGTGTTGGACCGGGTCAAGTGGGTCAAGACCCACTTCCCGCAGGTCCAGGTGATCGGCGGCAATATCGCCACCGCCAGCGCCGCCCTCGCCCTGGTGGACCACGGCGTGGACGCGGTGAAGGTGGGCATCGGCCCGGGCTCGATCTGCACCACCCGCATCGTGGCGGGCGTGGGCGTGCCGCAGATGTCGGCCATCGCCAATGTGAGCGAGGCGCTGAAGGACAGCGGCGTGCCGGTGATCGCCGACGGGGGTATCCGCTATTCCGGGGACATCGCCAAATCCATCGCCGCCGGCGCCCACGCGGTGATGCTGGGCGGCCTGTTCGCCGGGACCGAGGAGGCGCCCGGGGAGATCGAACTGTTCCAGGGCCGCTCCTACAAGTCCTACCGCGGCATGGGCTCCCTGGGGGCCATGCAGCAAGGGTCCCGCGACCGCTATTTCCAGGAGGAGGAAAGCAGCGCCGACAAGCTGGTGCCTGAAGGCGTGGAAGGCCGTGTCCCGTACAAGGGCAGCGTAACGGCGGTGATCCACCAGCTCATGGGCGGGCTCAGGGCGAGCATGGGCTACCTGGGCGCCCCCACCATAGCCGAGATGCACGCCAAGGCCGAGTTCGTGGAGATCAGCAACGCAGGGGTGCGCGAGTCCCACGTGCACGACGTGCAGATCACCAAGGAAGCGCCGAACTACCGCATCGAGTAGTTTCCGGGGGCGGGCGGGCAAGCCCGTTCGCCGCCACCCGCAATGCAACCCATTACCCTCAAGAACATGGCCCATCAGAAAATTCTCATTCTGGACTTCGGTTCCCAGTACACCCAGCTCATCGCCCGCCGCGTGCGGGAGACCAGCGTGTACTGCGAACTGCACCCCTACGACGTATCCGATGCGTTTATCCGCGAATTCCAGCCCCGGGGCATCATCCTGTCGGGGGGGCCCGCCTCGGTGACCGAGGGCGATACCCCGCGGGCGCCCCGGGCGGTGTTCGAATTGGGGGTTCCGCTGCTGGGGATCTGCTACGGCATGCAGACCATGGCGGCGCAACTGGGCGGTGCCGTGGAAAATGCGCTGCACCGCGAATTCGGCTATGCGGAGGTGCGGGCCCGCGGCCATTCCGCCTTGCTGCGGGACATCCAGGACCGGGCCGACGAGGCGGGGCATGGCCTGCTGGACGTGTGGATGAGCCATGGCGACAAGGTCACGGCGCTGCCTCCGGGGTTCAGTGTCATCGCGGACAATGCGGCCACGCCCATCGCCGGCATGGCGGACGAGGCGCGCAGATTCTACGGCCTGCAGTTCCATCCGGAGGTGACCCACACCCTGCAGGGGAAGGCCATCATCGAGCGCTTCGTGCACGATATCTGCGGCCTGGGCCACGACTGGAACATGCCCGACTACATCGAGGAGGCGGTGGGCAAGATCCGCTCCGAGGTGGGGACCGACGAGGTGATCCTGGGGCTTTCCGGCGG
Organism: Pseudomonadota bacterium; assembly: GCA_021848325.1. Lineage (GTDB taxonomy): Bacteria > Pseudomonadota > Gammaproteobacteria > Burkholderiales > JAJZUU01 > JAJZUU01. The sequence continues at coordinate 6,451 of JAJZUU010000079.1, forward strand.
CGTGGATTCCTCCGTGGCGGCGGCGCTGATCCAGCGCGCCATCGGCGACCGGCTCACCTGCGTGTTCGTGGACAACGGCCTGCTGCGCCTGAACGAAGCGCAGCAGGTGATGCAGACCTTTGCCAAGAACCTGGGGGTGAAGGTGATCCACGTGGACGCCGGCGGCGAATTCATGCGGCATCTGGCGGGCGTGACCGAGCCGGAGCAGAAACGCCGGGTCATCGGCCGCGAATTCGTGGAGGTGTTCCAGCAGGAGGCGGCCAAGTTGCCGCAGGCCAAGTGGCTGGCCCAGGGCACCATCTATCCCGACGTGATCGAGTCGGCCGCCGCCAAGACCAAGAAGGCCCACGCCATCAAGTCCCATCACAACGTGGGCGGCCTGCCGGAAACCCTGCACCTGAAACTGCTGGAGCCCCTGCGGGAGCTGTTCAAGGACGAGGTGCGGGAACTGGGCGTGGCCCTGGGGCTGCCCCCCGACATGGTGTACCGCCATCCCTTCCCCGGGCCCGGGCTGGGGGTGCGCATCCTGGGCGAGGTGAAGCGGGAATACGCCGATCTGCTGCGCCGGGCGGATGCCATTTTCATCGAGGAACTGCGCGCCTCCGGCTGGTACGACAAGACCTCCCAGGCGTTTGCCGTGTTCATCCCGGTGAAATCCGTGGGGGTCATGGGCGACGCCCGCACCTACGAATACGTGGTGGCCTTGCGCGCCGTGCAGACCCAGGACTTCATGACCGCCCACTGGGCCGAACTGCCCCACAGCCTGCTGTCCAAGGTATCCAACCGGATCATCAACGAGATCCGCGGCATCAACCGGGTGGTGTACGACATCTCCGGCAAGCCGCCGGCGACGATCGAGTGGGAGTGAAAACTAAAGCGTAAGTTGTTGATTTATAACGATATTTAACTTACACAAAAGTTTCACAACCCTAGCTAAGTGCTTGATCTTGCTGGGGTCTGAGTTTAAAGTTACACAGAATGCTGCACGCTGCTGCGGCTATTCAAAAACGTAGCAACCCTGACCTCCAATGGCGCTCAAGAAAAAGGAATACGACGCCGACGAAGAAGCGATCTTCGACGAGGCAGTCATCTACAAGCGCGGCGAGTACTGGCAGTTCCGGATGTGGCTCTCGAAAGAGCACAAGTACGCTCGGCTCTCGCTCAGGACACGCAACAGAAGCACTGCGATAGACAAGGCCAAGCTGCGATACCACGAGCTGATGGCTCAGCAGCTACAAGGCAAGTCGTACTTCTCGAAGACGACGCGGCAGGGCGTGGATGAATACCTGGAGCAGCGGCAGAAAGACGTTGAAGCCGGGATCATCGTCAAGGGGCGCTACAGCACGATCAAGACGCATCTCGAACACTGGCTCGACTTTATTGGCCGAGACATCAAGCTGAAGGAGCTTGAACGCATCGACTGCGAAAACTACTTTCACGAGCGCACCAAGACCAAGCGCAACATCGCAATCAGCCAGACCACGGTGCTAAACGAGCAGAGCACCATTAACGCCATGATGTCGTGGCTGTACAAAGGCCGCGAAACCTACATTGAGGCGTTCGACTTCAAGAAGCTGCCTCGCATTGACAAGGGCGACGAGAACAAAAGGCGAAGCAGCTTTACAGACGATGAGGTGCGAGACATCGTTGCGTCGTTGGTGGCAAGCATGATCGAAGCCAAGAAGACCATCGATGAGCGCGAGAGCCTAATGAGATACATAGTGGGCTATTGCGTATTTCAGCGATCGTGGACGCCTGTTTCAGGCTGATCGTGGACGGCGAATCGGCGCCGCCGGTGACGTGCTGGGGAAGCACACAAGTACTGGGTTGGAATGTAGCTCAATCGTCCACGATCAGCCTGAAACGCCCTCCTGGTTGGGCGGCGATGATGCCGGTTTCGGTTTGAATTGACCTTCAAATCCCAGGCCCCTGCCAGGCCGCCGGAGGCGCCCCGAGCGGGCCTGTACCCATGCCCGGTCCAGCGAGGCGCAGAGGGTGCAGGGTGTGAGATTCATTGCTGTGCTGCGCTGTTGGTGTCGCGCAGCGACTTGGTGCTCTTGAGCTCGATCTTGTGGCTTGAATGGACGACGCGGTCGAGGATGGCGTCGGCCAGCGTCGGGTCGTTGAGGTAGGTGTGCCATGCCTTCACGGGCAACTGGCTGGTGATCAGGGTCGAGCGCGTGCCGATGCGGTCGTCGAGTAATTCGAGCAGGTCGTTGCGTTCGGCCGCGCCGATAGGAGAGATTGCGAAGTCGTCGATCAGCAGCAGATCGAGCTTGGCCAGCTGAATCAGGCGCCGGCCGAAGCTGCCGTCGCCGTGAGCGACCTGCAGCTCATCGAACAACCGGGCCGCGCGTACGTACAGCACCGAAAAGCCGCTGCGGGCAGCCTGGTGTGCCAGCGCGCACGCCAACCAGGTCTTGCCGCTGCCAGTTGCGCCGGTGATCAGCAAATTGCGCGCATGGCGCAGCCAGTCGCCGCCGGCCAGGGCGGCGATGAGCCCGCGGTCCAGCGATCTGCTGGCGCGCCAGTTGATGTCCTCGATGCAGGCTGAAGCGACCTTGAGCTTGGCGGCCTTGAGCAGCCGGGCCACGCGTCTGTCGTCACGCCAGGCGATCTCGCGCTGCACCAGCAGTGTCAGTCGGTCATCGAAGGGCAGCTCGGCCGCGGCGGTGCTGGTGGCTTGCTCCTCGATGGCGCGGACCATGCCGTCCAGGCGTAGGCTGCGCAACTGGTCCAGGGTGTGTTCGTTCAACATGGGGGGTCTTCCTTCGTTATGGGATGGGGGGGTCAGTGGTAGTAGTCGGGCCCGCGCACGTTGTCGTGCTCGATGACGGGCCTGGCCTCGGCAACGAAGAGCGCCCCCTGGCGGTCCAGGCCGCACTTGAGGATGTTGGTGACGCTTCTGAGGGTGGGGGCACGGATGGCCATGGCGCGCGTGCAGGCGAGCTCGAGCCGCTGTGCCGAGTACCGACGCACCAGGGCCAGCAGGCCCAAGCAGGCCCGGTAGCCCTGCTCGGGATGGGGTCGACGCTCGAGTTGCCATGTCACCACTGCGGCGGTGCTCACGCCGATGCGCTGGCCCCACGCGATGAGCTTGGCCGGCGTCCACTCTCGGTGCGCCCGGTGCGACGCCGGCATGTGCTCGGCCGTCGTGGTGAAGGCGCCGCGCACGGTGCTCACGGCGTGGCTGGCCACGCGCTGGTTGGATGCGAAGCATTCCAGCAGATTGCCGGTGACGCGAACGTCCAGACGCTGACCCACCAGTCGATGCGGGACGCTGTAATAGTGGGCCTCGAACTCGACGTGGTAGTCGATGTTGACCTTGACGACCTTCCAGCGGCCGATGGCGTAGCGGCTGGGCGGCAGGGGTTGCAGCGCCGGCGCGTCCAGCATCTCGAAGGCGCTGCGCCGGCAGCCGGGCAGCTTCTTGAAGGGTCGGTTGTTGAGGTCCGCGAGCAGCTCGGCGATGGCCCTGTTGAGCTCGCCCAGGCTGAAGAAGCGCCGGTTGCGAAGGCGAGCCAGGATCCATCGCTGGACGAGGAGCACCGAGCCCTCGACCTTAGGCTTGTCGCGCGGGTGCGCTGGGCGTGCAGCCAACACTGCGCAGCCGTAGTGCTTGGCGAACTCCTCGTACGTCCGGTTGGGCTCGGGGTCGTAGCGGTCGGGGGACTTGATCAGCGCACGCGTCTGGTCGGGCACGATCAGGCGAGGCACGCCACCGATGAACTCCAGCGCCAGAACCTGTGCGCCGATCCAGTCGGCGGTGGTCTGGCGCGGCGTGGCGCAGGCGTAGGTGTAGTTCGATGCGCCCAACGTTGCCACGAAGATCTGCGCCTGCGTGATCTCACCAGTAGCTGCGTCGACGATGGGTACCGTGGAGCCGGCATAGTCAACGAACAGCTTCTCGCCGGCGATGTGGATCTGGCGCATCGAGCGTTGCTGGCACTTGGCGAACGCGCGGTACTTGATGCAAAAGCTCGTGTACTTGTAGGCCAGCGGGTTGCCCCGGGCGTACTCCTCCCACAGCAGCATCAGGGTGACGCCGGCGCGCTTGAGTTCCTGGTGGACGAGCGCGAAGTCGGGAGTGAGGTGATAGCTCGAGCGCGGCACCGGTGGCCGAAACAGTCGGGCCTCGAGTTCGTCGTCGGCCAGGGTCTGGGCGAGTTCCCAGTCAACACCAGCCGCGCGGGCCAGCGAGACGTACTTGCCCACGACGCTCTTGGAAATCTTGAGCGCGCCGCCGATCTCGGCGTAGCTCAACTTGGCCTGCAGGTGCAGGCGCAGTGCCTCTCGGATTCGTCGCATAGTGATTCTGTTGGTTGGCATCGGCTCGATCCGCAAAAGGCGGTGAGCTTGAGGCCTGTCAGCAAAACACTTGCGCGCTACCCCTCAATCGTCCACGATCACGCTGAAATCGCGTCCACGTTCAGCCTGAAATGCCGTCCACGATGGGCTGAAATACGCAGTCGGCCTACAACTTCCAGAACTGGAAGTTCATCGCCGTGCGCTCCCCCGAGGCCAAGGCGCGTTTGAAAGCCGTGTCCTACGGGCAGCAGAAGGTGGTGGACGCGCCCGTCACGTTCATCATCTGCGGCACCCTGGCGGCGCATGAGCAACTGCCCCACGCACTTCAGCCTTCGGTCGACGCTGGCATCATGGATCAGTCGATGTTCGACGGTTGGGTGAGCATGGCCAAGGAGTCGCACCCCGACAACCCGCAGTTGCAGCGCGACGAGGCCTTTCGTTCCGCATCCCTAGCCGCGATGACGCTGATGTTCGCCGCCCAGGGCATGGGCTTGTCCACCGGCTCGATGAGTGGCTTCGACCCGCTTGGCGTGGCGCGCGAGTTCGAGTTAGCCGCTACCGAGATGCCGGTCATCCTGGTTACGGTTGGTTACCCAGCACCAGGCAATTGGCCACAGAAGCCGCGCAAGCCGTTGGATGAGGTGATCGAGTTTGCTTGAAAGCAGCAACTGTCAAACCGCTTCGCGTCAGATTAAGGCTACGCTGATTAAGTCATCGCATCTTGCCATCCAGTAGGCGAGGCGGGCGCCAAGCTTGAATTGGCGTGATTTTGATGGCGCGGATGAGATTGTGAGTCCCATTGCATCACCGCCCGGGGCTCTTTCGAGCCTGGTTGCGAGCCATTGGCTCGCATTTCGTCCGCTATGGACGGACTGAGGCCCACAGTACTCGGCGCGCGAGATAGAGGTTGGCCAGTCCGAGGGCCACAAACGAGCGCGTGGCGTTCTTGGCCAGACCGCGATAGCGCACCTTGTTGAAACCCCACAGCCGCTTGACCACCGCGAAGACGTGCTCCACGCGGGCGCGCACCCTGGACTTACTTCGATTCTTCGCGCGTTCAACCTCGTCGATCTCGCCACCCTTGCGCACGCGCTGGTTGGTGAAGTCGCGTGCCTTCGGGGCCTTGGCCTCGATCAGCGCCTTCTGGCTGGCATAGGCACTGTCACCATAGACACGCTGCTCACTGCCGTGCAGCAAATCAGGCAGCGGGTGCTTGTCGTGTACGTTGGCCGCCGTCACCACGGCGCGGTGCGCCAGTCCCGTGCGGGTGTCCACGCCGATGTGCATCTTCATCCCGAAATACCACTGCTGGCCCTTGCGCGTCTGATGCATGTCGGGGTCGCGCGCCTTGTCGGCATTCTTCGTCGAACTGGGCGCGCCGATGATGGTGGCGTCCACGATCGTGCCGGTGCCCACCTTCAAGCCGCGGGCCTGCAGTACCCGGCCAACCGTGGCGAACAGTTGCTCGCCGAGCTTGTGCTTCTCCAGCAATCGACGGAACTTCAGTAGCGTGGTGCCGTCGGGGACGCGCTCGCGGCCCAGATCGATGCCCACGAAACGGCGCAATGCAGTGCTGTCCAGCAGTGCCTCCTCGCACGCCTCATCGGCCAGGTTGAACCAGTGCTGCACGAAGTACATACGCAGCATGCGCTCCAACCCCACCGGTGGTCGGCCGTTGCCCGGCTTGGGATAGTGCGGCTCGATGACCTCGCACAGTGCCGCCCACGGCACAATCTCGTTCATCGTCGCCAGAAACACATTGAGGTCGGTTGGCAATAGTGGAGTCCAACGAGTTAAGCGGCGAGTTGTTTTGCATAGTATCGCTGCGTGAAGGCAGCGGGTGACAGGTAGCCGAGGCGAGCCTGTTTCCGTTGCCGGTTGTAGA
>JAJZUU010000080.1 GCA_021848325.1 Pseudomonadota bacterium
GTTTGCTTTCCCTTCAGGCGAAAGCACGGAGTTCGCTCTAACTTATTTAAAGGAGAGATTATGAACAAGAAACTGATCGCGCTGGCAGTCGCCGGCGCCTTCGCCGCCCCGGTCGCCATGGCCGACACCGGCAACGTCAAGATTTCCGGCACCTTGGACATGTCCATCGACAACGTCGACGGTAACACCAATACCACTGCTCCCGTGACCGACAACGGCCGCCAGTGGGGCGTTTCCAGTAACGTTTCCAATGTCGTTCTGAGCGGTGATGAAGACCTGGGCAACGGCACGAGCGCCGTATGGCAACTGCAAACCTTCGTTAACTTCGGCGGAACCGGTGCCAATACCGCTAACGATGGTACCCTTTCCAACGGCGTGAGCTATGTTGGCCTGTCCAGCAAGAGCTGGGGTTCCGTGCTGGTTGGTAAGCAGGACAGCTCCATGAAACTGCTGGGCCGCAAGGTCGACCTGTTCGGCAACCACCTCGGTGATTCCCGTAACCTGATCCAGAAGTACGGTAGTACGACCGACTGGGATGCGCGTCCGACCAACACCGTTCTGTACGCAACCCCGGACATGAGTGGCTTCAAGGCCTACATCCATTACACTACCAATGCCGACAGCTCTTATACCAAGGAAAACTCCACGACCGTGACCGGTGTGGCCGGCATGTACGAAAACGGCCCGGTGTTCGCTGGCTTGGCTTATCAGAAGAACAGCATCCGTGCTACTGCCAATTCCGCTGATCCGTCCGCATGGCGTCTGGCCGGTGGTTATAACCTGGGTGACTTCAAACTGGTTGCCCTATACGAGCAGACCAAGGACAACAGCGCCGTTGCCGGAACCGACGACGACCGCAAGGTTTGGGGTCTCGGTGGCGCTTACCGGATGGGCTCCAATACCCTTAAGTTGCAGTACTACAAAGCGGGTCAGTACGGCAATGTGGCTAATACCGACGCCAACATGTGGGCTCTGGGCGTTGACCACGCCATGTCCAAGCGCACCACCGCATACGTCGGTTACGCTCGCACCAGCAACGACAGTGGTGTTGGCTACAGCATGTCTGGCGGCGGACACGACGACAACTACGGTACCGTCTCCGGTAAAGACCCCAGCGGCTTCCAAGTCGGCCTGGTCCACAAGTTCTAATTTGGCTTGTTGAATTAGCAAAGGGTCTAACGGGCGCCTTCGGGCGCCCGTTTTTTTTGACGTTCGAGAAGCGTCTGATACACTTGGATTCGTGAAGTTTACCCAATATTTTCAAGCGATGAGTCTCCGCCCGGATCGAAACTGTATTCGGCTCGAGTGGATTCAGTACGCGATGGATCACCCGCTTAAGGAATTCATTCAAGCTGATGGGAGGATTCGGCGCTGGGCTGCCATTCCGGAGGCGGATGGAAAGTATTTGCGTATTGTTTTGCTAGCGGATGGCGAAACAGTTCACAATGCATTTTTTGACCGGAGATTCGCCCCATGAAGATAAAGTATTTTCAGGACACGGATACGCTATATATCGAGTTTCGCCCTGGTGAAGTTGCAGAAACGAAAGACCTTGACGAAAATACGCTTCTTGATGTTGATAGCCACGGCAACATATGCGCCATCACCATTGAACACGCTCAAGACCGTGCAGATATTCCCCATTTTTCCTTTGAGCAGGTTGCGGCCTGATCCATACTGTCTAACCGCCCGCCGGCTTGACCGCGCTTGCTCCCGGCAGTGTAGTTAGCTGAGGTGATCATCGCCAAGGCAAGCAAGCCGCTGGTCAGGCTGGTTGGGCCGGGTTATTGGTGATATCATTAAGCACGGAGTTGATATCGTAAGGGGTGATCGTGGTTCGTACCGTAGTCAGCTTGGATCCTGAAGACAAGGAGTGGCTGGACCGCAAAGCGCAACAGGAGCATGTGCCGATGACCGAGCTCGTCAGGCGCGCGGTGAGGCGCATGCGCGAGGAAGACACGGCGTCTCCGGGCGCCTTCGAGACGCTCTTGCGTGAAACCTCGGGTATCTGGCGAGCGGGTGACGGCTTGAGCTACCAGCGGCGGCTCCGGGAAGAATGGACGGGGCGGCCGTGAAATACCTGCTGGATTCGGTAATCCTGATCGACCATCTTAACGGTATCTCCGCGTCTTCGGCCTATCTGGCCCAGGTCGGAGCGGAGGCGGCGATCTCGGTGATTACCCGGGCGGAGGTCTTGACCGGATTTCAGCAGCCACATCTCCCGATTGCGCGGCGCTTCCTCGAAGCCTTTGCGACTCTCGTGATCGATAAGGAAACCGCCGACTCCGCCGCCCTCTTGAGGCGCGAGAACGGCTGGAAGCTTCCGGATGCCTTCCAGGCGGCGCTTGTGTTGCAGCACGGCCTGAAGCTGGTGACCCGGAACAGTAAAGATTTCCAGCCGGAACGGCACGATTTCGTGCATATCCCATACCGCTTGTGAGCAAATCCCAGGGCCTGATTACTAATCGAGTTACCCTGTCGCGGTGTTGTGGTAGTCCCGTTCCCCGTGTTGTTCATGCCGTGGAAAAAAATTTTCCCGAACTGCTCCAGGAAGCCAACCGCTGCGTGGCCTGCGGCCTGTGCCTGCCCCATTGCCCCACCTATCGCAAGACCCTGTCCGAGGCGGATTCCCCGCGCGGCCGCATCGCGCTGATCAAGGGGGTGCTGGAGGGCAGACTCGCGCCCAGCGAGCGCTTTATCGGGCACCTGGACCTGTGCCTCGCCTGTCGCGCCTGCGAGAACGCCTGTCCGTCCCATGTTTCCTACGGCAGCCTGCTGGACGGCATCCGGCCCCTGGTGGAGGCCGCAAGGGCCGGGTCCGCCTGGCGGCGCGCGGCCAAACGGCTTTTGCTGCGTACCGTCGCGAGCCCCCGGGGCCTGAGCCTGATGGGACGCGGCCTGCGGGGCTACCAGCGCTGGGGCGGGCAGTCTCTGGCGCGCAGGAGCGGCCTGTTGCGGGGGCTGGGACTGGCCCGCGCCGAAGCGGCCCTGCCCGACCTGCCCCCGCAACGGCGCTGGAAGGAGGTCTATCCGGCCCACGGCGGGCAGCGCGGCGAGGTGGCCCTGTTCCTGGGCTGCGTGGCCCGCATCGCGGACGGGGAGACCCTGGCCGCGGCGATCTTCGTCCTGACCCGCCTGGGTTACCGGGTGCGGGTCCCGAAAGCGCAGACCTGCTGCGGCGCGCTGCATCGGCGCGGGGGCGAGCCCGGGGCCGCCGACGAGCTTGCCCGGCGCAATCTCGATGCCTTCGCCGGGCTCGCCGTGGATGCCATCGTCAGCACCGCCTCGGGCTGCGGCGCCCCGCTGGGCGAGTACGGCGCCACCCTGGGCGTCGAAGCTTCCGGATTCGCCGCCAAGGTGGAGGACGTCTCCCGATTCCTGTGCCGGGCGCAAGGATGGGAGGAGGCGAAAATCCAGCCCCTCGCCGCCACCATCGCAGTGCACGACCCATGCAGCCTGCGCAACGTGCTGCACGGGGAAGGGGCGGTCTACACGCTGCTGGGACGCATTCCCCGGGCCCATGTGGTCGCCCTCCCCGGCAACGACCAGTGCTGCGGCGGGGCGGGGCTGTATCCCCTGTCCCAGCCGGAGATGGCGGAACGGCTCAGGGATGATAAAATGGAAGCGTTGCGGCGTTGCGGCGCCGCGTTCCTGGCCACCTCCAACGTGGGCTGCGCCATGTGGCTGAAACAGGGCCTGCAAGCCGCCGGCCTCGGCATCGAGGTGCTGCACCCGGTGACGTTTCTGGCCAGACGGATGGGGTTTGCCGGAAAATGCTGAACCTGGATCAAGCGATCGTGAATTTCGACCGGGCCCTGCGCACGCTGTTCGCCCCCGCCCAGTCCGTCCGCCCGGTGCCCGGGGCAGACCTGCCGGAGGCGCCGCTGGAGGAAAAGGAGAAGCGCCTGGCCGGGGCGCTGATGCGGGTCAACCACAGCGGCGAGATCTGCGCCCAGGCCCTGTACCAGGGGCAGTCCCTGACCGCCCGCGAACTCCCGGCGCGGCAGGCGCTGGAGCAGGCCTCCCGGGAGGAAACCGAGCACCTGGCCTGGTGCGAGCAGCGCATCCGCGCCCTGGGCTCCCGCAAGAGCCTGCTCAATCCCCTGTGGTACGGCGGCTCGCTGGCCCTGGGGGCGTTTGCCGGCGCTCTGGGCGACAAGTGGAACCTGGGCTTCCTGGCCGAGACCGAGCGCCGGGTGGAGCGGCACCTGGAAGGCCACCTTCGGCGGCTGCCCGCCCGGGACGAGAAAAGCCGGGCCGTGCTGGAACAGATGAAGGCCGACGAGGCGCAACACGCCGCCACGGCATTGGCCCATGGGGGGGCGGAACTGCCGTTGCCGGCGAAGCTGGCGATGAAACTGGCCTCCAGGGTGATGACCGGGATCGCGTTCCGGGTCTAGGAGCTTGTCGGACTTAAAGGAAATCGGCTGCAAATCCGCCTGACCGGTCCATATTTCGCCGCTTTTTTGGTCAATAGAACGACTATTGACCTGCAAAATCGACAAAATCTGTCCTCGGCCAGCCGAAATTTCGCTTCGATTCTTCAAGTCCGACAAGCTCCTAGCTTCCCGATGTAGAGAGGGGCCGCGCTGCGGGGGGCGGGCGGTTTTCCCTCTCCCCCGGCCCCTCTCCCCGGGGGAGAGGGGGGGTTTCTTCCGGCCTCCGGTTGTTCGCGGCGGTTTGTTCACATGCTCTCAGGAGAACGTCCCATGGAACATTTTACCCCCAAGCAGGCCTTCGAGTTTCTCCAATCCAGCCCGGAAGCGGTGTTCATCGACGTGCGCAGCGAAATGGAATTCCTGTTCGTCGGACACCCGGAAGGGGCCATCCTCATCCCCTGGTACGACGCCCCCGACTGGGAGGTCAATCCCAACTTCGCGGCCCACGTGAAGATCGCCGCCAGCATGAACCGCCCGGTGGTGCTCATCTGCCGCAGCGGCAGGCGCTCCGTGGAAGCGGGGGAGGCCCTGGAAAACGCCGGGATGACCCAGGTCTACAACGTGCTGCACGGCTTCGAGGGTGACCTGGACGAGCACCATCACCGCAACTCGGTCAACGGCTGGCGTTTCGAGGGACTGCCCTGGGTCCAGACCTGAGGCTAGGAGCCTGTCGGACTTAAAGGAAATCGGCTGCAAATCCGCCTGACCGGTCCATATTTCGCCGCTTTTTTGGTCAATAGAACGACTATTGACCTGCAAAATCGACAAAATCTGTCCTCGGCCAGCCGAATTTTGCGAGCAGCCGCTACGCGGCTTGCCTGCCTGACCCGCTTCGCTTCGATTCTTCAAGTCCGACAGGCTCCTTGGCCGCGAAGATCAGTGCCAGCTCGGCCGCCTCTTCCTGGGGGTATTGATCCAGTTCTTCTTTTTCCAGGCCGATCTGATATTCAAACATCTCCCGCTGGGAGCGCATGGAGATATACTCCCCCGCCGCCATGGAAAAGGCCCCGGCCAGCAACCCGGCAACCCCGGAAAGCAGGATGACCGAGTTGCCGGCGGCGGCGCCCGCCACCCCCATGATCAGGCTGGCATTGGAGATCAGGCCGTCGTTTACCCCGAATACGCTTGCGCACTTTGGTATTCTCACGGTTCCCCGGGCGACGCGGCATGCTCCCGGATCACCTGCAGGAATTCCTCGCCGTAGGCCGCCAGCTTGCGCTCGCCGACGCCGGACAGGCGCCCCATCTCGGCCAGGGTCTGGGGGCGTTGGTCCAGCATCTGCATCAGGGTGGCGTCGTGGAAGATCACGTAGGCTGGGACGCCCTGTTTCCGGGCCAGGTCCTGGCGGCGCCGGCGCAGGGCCTCCCACAGGTCGCGCTCGGGTTCGGTCACCGGTTGCAGGGTCTTGCGCTCGCCGCGCCCGGCCTTGGTCTTGGCGGGCTTGACCATCTGGCGCAGGGTGAGCCGTTCCTCGCCGCGCAGCACGGGGCGGCTGGCGTCGGTCAGGCGCAGGCCGCCGTGGCCTTCCAGGTCCACCGCCAGGAGGCCGCGGGCGATGAGCTGGCGGAACAGGTTGCGCCAGGCGTTGGCGTCCAGTTCGGTGCCGATGCCGTAGGTGCTGAGCCGGTGGTGGCCAAAGGCCTGCATCCGCTCGTTGCCCTTGCCCAGCAGCACGTCGACCAGGTAGTTGACGCCGAAGCGCTGGCCGGTGCGGTGCACGCAGGACAGGGCCTTCTGGGCGGTCACGGTGGCGTCCCAGGTCTGGGGCGGCACAAGGCAGGTGTCGCAGTTGCCGCAGGGCTCTTCCAGGCGGTCGCCGAAATAGCGCAGCAGGGCCTGGCGGCGGCAGGTGGTAAGTTCGCAGAAGCCCAGCATGGCGTCCAGCTTGTGGCGTTCGATACGCCGGTGGAATTCGTCCGCCTGGGAGCCTTCCTGCATCTGGCGCAGGGTGATGACGTCCTGCAGGCCGTACACCATCCAGGCGTCGGCGGGCAGGCCGTCGCGCCCGGCGCGGCCGGTCTCCTGGTAGTACGCCTCCAGGCTCTTGGGCAGGTTGAGGTGGGCCACGAAGCGCACGTCCGGTTTGTCGATCCCCATGCCGAAGGCGATGGTGGCGACCACGACCACCCCCTCTTCCTGCAGAAAGCGCTCCTGATTGCGGCTACGCGCCTCGGCCGGCATCCCGGCGTGATAGGGCAGTGCGGCGAGCCCTTTGGCCGCGAGCCAGGCGGCGATCTCGTCCACCCGCTTGCGGGACAGGCAGTAGACGATGCCGGCCTCGCCCTCGTGTTCCTCGCGGATGAAGCGCAGCAGGTGCTCCCGGGCGTTGCCGCTGTTCTCGGCGACGCGGTAGCGGATGTTGGGGCGGTCGAAGCCGCTGACGAACTGGCGCGCCCCCTGCAACGCCAGCCGCTCCACGATCTCGCGTCGGGTGGGAACGTCGGCGGTGGCGGTCAGGGCGATGCGGGGCACCTGGGGGAAACGCTCGTGCAGCACCGAGAGCTGGATGTATTCGGGGCGGAAGTCGTGGCCCCACTGGGACACGCAGTGGGCCTCGTCGATGGCGAACAGGGCAATCTGCAAGCGGGCCAGCAGTTCCAGGGTGCGCGCCGTCATCAGGCGTTCGGGGGCGACGTAGAGCAGGTCCAGCTCGTTTTGCAGCAGGGCGGCCTCCACCTCCCGCGCCTGGTCCAGGCTCAGGCTGGAATTGAGAAAGGCGGCGCGCACGCCGTTTTGCCGCAGGGCCGCCACCTGGTCCTGCATCAGGGCGATCAGGGGCGAGACCACGACGCCGACGCCGGGGCGCGCCAGGGCGGGGATCTGATAGCACAGGGACTTGCCGCCGCCGGTGGGCATCAGCACCAGGGCGTCGCCGCCGCCGATGACGTGCCGGACGATGTCGCCCTGGTAGGGGCGGAATTGCCCGTAACCGAATACGCTGGCGAGGATGTGCCGCGCTTGGCCTTCAGTGTCTGTGGTTTGATCCATAAGTCTGCCAACAAATGCGATTGCGCCGTTACATCGGGCGTATCGGGCGCGGGGCGGCGTTTGCCCTCTCCCCCGCCCCTCTCCCCCTGCCCCTCTCCCCGCGGGAGAGGGGAGTTCCGGGGCGGCCGGCTCTTGAGCTGGCCGCCGGCTGCGGGTAAGCTTGGCCCATGATCCGCATCACCCGCACCCTCTCCATCGACGAGAGCGAGATCCAGGAGCAGTTCATCCGCGCCTCCGGGCCCGGCGGGCAGAACGTCAACAAGGTGGCCACGGCGGTGCAGTTGCGCTTCGACGCCGGCCGCTCGCCTTCCCTGCCGCAGGACGTGCGCGCCCGGCTGGCCGCCCTCGCCGGCCGGCGCATGACCGAGGACGGCGTGCTGATCATCGAGGCCAGGCGCTTCCGCACCCAGGGCCGCAACCGGGAAGACGCCCTGGCGCGCCTCACGGACCTCATCCGCCGGGCGGCCGAGGCCCCCAAGCCGCGGCACAAGACCAAGCCCACCCTGGCATCCCGGCAGCGCCGGCTGGAGGCCAAACAGCGGCGCGGCGACACCAAGAAGCTGCGGCGGACGGTTCCCGGGCGGGAAGGATGACCGCCCCGCAAGCCTTGCGCCAGGGAGCATTATAAGCCTTTCCGAAACCTATGGCCCCGGCGGCGGAGGGCCGCGGAAAAACGAAATGAAGCGATCGGGCAAGAAATCATCTTCCGGCAGCCGGCGGAGCGTGGAAAACGCTTCCTCCCTGCTGATCGACGCGGTGGGCCTGCATCAGGCGGGCCGTCTGGACCAGGCCGAGGCGATCTACCGCCGGATATTGCGCGCCCGGCCCGAGGACGCGGATGCCCTGCATTACCTCGGGCTGATCGCCTACCAGCGGGGTCAGTACCGGGAGGCCGTGTCCCTGATCCACCAGGCAATCGCGAAAAGGGACGGGGTCGCCGCCTTTTATTGCAATCTCGGCAATGCCTGCAAGGGGCTGGCGCAGCACGAGTCGGCGCTGCAGGCATACGCCACGGCGCTTCAACTGGATCCCGGCCTCGCCGCCGCCCATTTCAATCAGGGCAATGTGCTGCGCGCCGTGTGCCGGACGGAGGCGGCGGCCGAGTCTTACCGCCGGGCGCTGGCCCTGGCCCCCGGTTTTGCCGAGGCCTGGTTCAGCCTGGGCCAGGCCTGCATGGACCTGGAGGCCATCGACCAGGCCGACGACTGCTACGTCAAGGCCATCGCCCTCAATCCCGGCTATCAGCAGGCGTTGGTGGCGCGGGCGCAGGTCCTGTTGCGCCTCGGCATGGCCGAGCAGTCGGCCGACCATTACCGCCGGGCGATCCGGCTGGACCCCGCCGCCCAGGCCGCCCGGCAGGGGTTGCTGTTCGTGCTGAATTGCCTCAACCTGGAGCCGGAGGAGACGTTCCGGGCCCATTGCGCCTGGGGCGGGGAATTTGCCGATCCCCTGACCCGCCCGGCGGCCTCCGCCGTCCGCCCCCGCCACGACCGGATCCGGGTGGGCTACGTCTCGCCCGACTTCCGCCGGCACGCCATGCGCTTCTTCATCGAGCCGGTGCTGGAACACCACGACCGCGGCCGGTTCCACGTGTTCTGCTATTACAACTCGGCGGTCGAGGACGAGGCGACCCGACAGATCAAGGCGCTGGCGGAAACCTGGGTGGACTGCCAGCCGATGAGCGACGCCGAACTGGCGGCCCGGGTGGCCGATGACGAGATCGACATCCTGGTGGACCTGGCCGGCCACTCCGGCGGCAACCGCCTGCTGGCCTTCGCCCGCAAGCCGGCCCCGGTGCAGGCGACCATGCTGGGATATCCCAACACCACCGGCATGGCGGCCATGGACTACCGCATCAGCGACCCGGCGGCCTGCCCGCCCGAGTTCGAGCGGCTGCACACCGAGCGCATCCTGCGGCTGCCGCACTCCCAATGGTGCTACCGGCCCCCGGCGGACAGCCCGGAATGCGGGCCGTTGCCGGCATTGTCCCGGGGCCGCGTCACCTTCGCCTCGTTCCACAACCTGGCCAAGGTCAACCAGGGGGTGATCGATCTGTGGTCCCGGGTGCTCCACGCCGTGGAGGGTTCCCGGATCATGCTGGTGGCGTGGGGCGGGAAGGCGGCGGATCATGTCCTGGAATCCTTCCGCCGCTGCGGCATCGAGGCGGACCGAATCCGGTTGCGCGACCCGCTGCCCCACGTCCGCTACCTGGGCCTGTACCGGGAGGCGGACCTGTGCCTGGACGCCTTTCCCTACACCGGCGGCACCACCACCTGCGAATCCCTGTGGATGGGGGTGCCGGTGGTGACCCTGAAGGCGTTCGCGGTGCCGGGCCACGGCGGGGCCTCGATCCTGGGCAGCGTGGGGCTGACCGAGTGGGTCGCCGCCAGCCCGGAGGAATACGTGGAAATCGCCCGCCGCCAGGCGTCCGATCTCGACCGCCTGGCGCGGCTGCGCGGCGGGCTGAGACAAACGATGGCCGCCTCGCCGCTGATGGACGGGGCCGCCTACACCCGGGCCCTGGAGGAGATCTACCGAGGCATCGCCAGACCGGGCCCCTGAGCCGCTCAGGGCTCGGCGGCCTGGGCCTGGATCGCCGTGATCGCCACCGTGTTGACGATGTCGGTGACGGTGCAGCCCCGGCTCAGGTCGTTCACCGGCTTGTTGAGGCCCTGCAGGATGGGGCCGATGGCCACCCCGTTGGTGGAGCGCTGCACCGCCTTGTAGGTGTTGTTGCCGGTGTTGAGGTCGGGGAAGATGAACACCGTGGCGTTGCCCGCCACCTCGCTGCCGGGCAGCTTGGTCCTGGCCACGCTGGCGTCCACCGCGGCGTCGTACTGGATCGGCCCCTCCACCTTCAGCTCCGGGCGCAGCGCCCGCACCAGCCGGGTGGCCTCGCGCACCCGTTCCACGTCCTCGCCCTTGCCGGAGTCGCCGGTGGAGTAGGACAGCATCGCCACCCGCGGCTCGACCCCCAGCATCTGCGCCGTCTCGGCGGCCAGGATCGCGATCTCGGCCAGTTCCTGGGCGCTGGGGTTGGGGTTCACGGCGCAGTCGCCGTACACCAGCACCCGGTCCTCCAGGCACATGAAGAACACGCTGGAGACCAGCGCCGCCCCCGGCTTGGTCTTGATCACCTCGAACGCCGGGCGGATGGTGTGCTGGGTGGTGTGCACCGAGCCGGACACCATGCCGTCGGCCAGGCCGTGGTATACCATCATGGTGCCGAAGTAGCTCGCATCGGCCATGGTGTCGAACGCCATCTGCTCCGAGATGCCCTTGTGCCGGCGCAGTTGGTGATAGGTCCGGGCGAAGCGCTGGCGCTGCTCCGAGTGCAGCGGGTCGACGATCTCGACCTGGCCCAGGTGCAGGCCCAGGGCGTCGATCTTGCCGCGCACCGCCTCCGGATTGCCGAGCAGGGTGATTTGGGCGACGTCGCGCAGCAGCAGGATTTCGGCCGCCCGCAGGATGCGTTCCTCCTCCCCTTCCGGCAGCACGATGTGGCGGCGGCTGCGCTTGGCGCCCTGGATCAGGTCGTGCTCGAACATCAGGGGGGTGACCCGTTTCGAGCGGGGCAGCGCCATCCGCTCCAGCAGCGCCGCGGCGTCGATCCCGCCCTCCACCGCCCCCAGCGCCGCCGCGATCTTGCGCGGGTTGTCCGGGGCCAGGGCCGCGCCCACCCCGCTGGCCTCCATGGCGGCGGTGAAGGTGTCGGCCGCCACCCCCAGCAGCGCCACCGGCGGCTCTCCCAGCCCCTCGATCAGGCGCAGCACCGCGGGCGGCGGCGTCAGGCCGCCGGTGAGCAGGAGGCCGGCGATCTGCGGATACGCCTTGGAGCGGTACGACATGAGGCTGCCCAGGATGATGTCCGCCCGGTCGCCGGGGGTGATGATGAGGCTGCCGGCGGCGACATAGTCCAGGAAGTCCGGCAGCAGCATGGCGGCGACCTTGTAGTCGAGCACCTCCCGGTGCAGGGCCTCGCCGTCGCCGTAGAGCACCCTGGCCCGCAGCGCCTTGGCGATGTCGCCCACGGTGGGCCGGTCCAGGGACGGCTCCTCGCGGATCAGGTAGACCGGCTTGCGCCCGGCCGGCAGGGCGGCCACCGCGCCCGCCAGGGCACCCATCGCGGCGGCCGGGATGCGGTTGGCGACCGTGGCCAGGATGTCGCAGCCGCGTTCCTCCAGGCTTTCCTGGAACGAGACGATGGCATCGACGATGTCCGGGGCGGCACGGTGGTAGCCGCACACCACCGGCAGGGCCAGGCAGCCCAGGTTGTTGGCCAGGTCCGCGTTGAGGCCGAGTTCGATGGGCGCCGCGCCGCCGGCGAAATCGGTGCCGGCGCACAGCACCCGGTCGCATTGCGCCTCCAGCGCCTTGTACTGGTCCAGCACGCGGGTGATCAGTTCCTGGTAGCGGTCCGCGGCGATCAGTTCCCGCGCCTCCGCGGCGCCGCAGCCGACCATCGCCACCGCCGGCCACGGCAGGCGGTAGCGCTGCGCCAGCAGGGCGATCAGCGGGTCGCCCGCGGGGTCGGCGACGATGGGGCGGAAGAACCCCACCCGGCCGCCGCGGTTGGCCAGCAGTTCCATCATTCCCAGCACCACGGCGGACTTGCCGCTGGCGTGCTCGGCGCCGGTGACGTAGATGTTCTGTGCCATGGTCTTCCTTAGGACCTGTTAAGTATTAAGTGTTACACGCGGCGGCGAGGATTCGGGCCCATGGCTAGGCGTAGGTGACGCCGTGTGGTTATTCCACACAAGGAACCTGCAACAACGCCATGGGCCCGAATCCTCGCCGCCCCGGAGGGTT
>JAJZUU010000081.1 GCA_021848325.1 Pseudomonadota bacterium
CGGATCCCCAATTCCCGTTCCAGTTCGGACAACGGCTTGCCCGGCTGATAAGGGGCAATGGCCCGCACGTAGGCGGGCACGAATTCACACAGATCGGTCATGGCTCGGATTGTGAAGAATATTAAGAATTAAGCCTCTGCGGCTTGTCAATCGTCGCCAAGGGGCGCCGCCGGGTAGGACCCCAGCACCTTGAGGAACGCCGCCCGCTCCTCCACCTCCCGCAACGCCTCGGCGACCCGCGCTTCCTCGCGGTGGCCTTCCACATCCACGAAAAACACGTACTCCCAAAGCCCCATGCGGGAAGGGCGCGACTCCAGCTTGGTCATGCTCACCTGATGGCCGGCCAGGGGCGACAACAGATCCACCACCGCACCGGGGCGGTTTCGGGCCGACATCACCAGGGAGGTCTTGTCCTTGCCGGAAGGCCCCGCATCGTGCTGCCCGATGACCAGGAAGCGGGTGGTATTGTTGGGCTCGTCCTCGATGTTCTCGGCCAACGCGCTCAGGCCATATCTCTCGGCGGCGGCCTCTCCGGCGATGGCGGCCGCGAATTCGTCCGCCGCCGCCAGCCTTGCCGCTTCGGCGTTGCTGGCCACCGCCGCCCGCTCCACGCCGGGCAGGTTCCGGTTGAGCCATTCGTGGCACTGCGCCAGGGATTGGGCGTGGGAATAGACCATTTTCAACCCCTCCAGCCCGGCCCGTTTCCGCAACAGGTGCTGGTGAATCCGCAACTGCACCTCGCCGCATATCTTGAGCGGGGTCTGCAGCATCAGGTCCAGGGTGCGGCTCACCGCGCCCTCGGTGGAATTCTCCACCGGCACCACGCCGTAATCCGCCGCCCCCGCCTCCACCTCGCGAAACAGTTCGTCGATGGAGGCCGCGGCCACGGTCTGTGCCCCGTGGCCGAAGTGCTTGATGGCGGCCGACTGGGTGAAGGTGCCCGCCGGGCCGAGATAGGCCACGGACAAGGGCTTTTCCAGGGCAAGGCAGGCCGACATGATCTCCCGGAACAGCCGCACCGCCACCTCATCTTGCAACGGACCCGGATTGCGCTCCGCGATGCGGCGCAGGATTTGGGCCTCTCTTTCAGGACGGTAGACGGCCCCGTTCTTGAGATGTCCGATGGCCTGGGCATGCTGCGCCCGCTCGCTCACCAGCTTCAGGATTTCGTCATCCAGGGCGTCGATGCGTTGCCGGTGCCGGTTGAGTTCGTCAGTCATGCCGAGCCTCCGCGACCGGGGGGACCGACGGGATCGGTGAGCGGTAGGCCAGGTCTCGCAGCGACATCCCGTTGTTTCCGTCCGCAAACTCACGCGCGCGCGGGCAATGCCCGCACCATCAACACCCCGGAGATGGCCGCGATCTCCTCGATCACCTTTTGCGGCACCGCGCTGTCCACATCCACCAGGGTGTAGGCCACCTCGCCCTTGGACTTGTTGACCATGTTGTGGATGTTGAGGCCGGCGCCGGCCATGGCGGTGGAAATCTGCCCCACCATGTTGGGCACGTTGGCGTTGGCAATGGCCACCCGGTGGGGGGATTCCCGCCCCATCCGCACGTTTGGAAAGTTGACCGAATTCAGTACGTTGCCGTTTTCCAGATAGTCCCGTACCTGATCGGCCACCATCACCGCGCAATTCTCCTCTGCCTCCTGGGTGGAAGCACCGAGGTGGGGCAGCGCCACCACCGCCGGCTGGTCCTTCAGCCTATTGCTGGGGAAATCGCAGATATAGGCCCGCACCTTCTGGGAGGCGATGCCCGCCAGCACGGCCTCCTCGTCCACAATGCCGTCCCGGGCGAAATTGAGCAGGACGGTTCCCGGCTGCATCATGCTGACCCGTTCGCCGTCGATCAGGTTGCGGGTGGCGTCCAGCAGCGGCACGTGCAGGGTGATGAAGCTGCTGTTCTTCATCACCTCTTCCACGCTGTGCGCCTTCCTCACCTGGGATGGCAGGCGCCAGGCCGCCTCCACGGTGATGTCCGGGTCGTAGCCCAGCACGTTCATGCCCAGCTTGATGGCGGCATCGGCCACCAGGCTGCCGATGGCCCCGAGGCCGATCACCCCCAGGGTACGGTTGGGCAATTCCACCCCGGCAAACCGCTTCTTGCCCCCTTCCACCAGCTTGTGCAGGGCTTCGTCGTCCCCGTCCAACCCTTCCACGAACTTCATCGCCGGCACCAGGTTGCGCGCCGCCATCAGCATGCCTGCGATCACCAATTCCTTGACCGCATTGGCATTGGCGCCGGGCGCGTTGAACACGGGCACGCCGCGCTCGCTCATGCGCTTGACCGGGATGTTGTTGGTCCCCGCCCCCGCCCGGCCGATGGCCAGGACGCCAGCGGGGATATCCATGTCGTGCATGTTGTGGGAGCGCACCAGAACGGCATCCGGCTGCGCCACGTCGCTGCCCACTGTGTATTGGGCAGGCAGGCGGCTCAGACCCAGGGGCGATATCTGGTTCAGGGTCAGGATGCGGTAACCCTTAGCCATGGCTTTTCTCGAACTCTTTCATGAATTCCACCAGCGCCCGCACCCCCTCGATGGGCATGGCGTTGTAGATGGAGGCGCGCATGCCACCCACGGAACGGTGCCCCTTGAGCTGCGCCAGGCCTCGAGGCTTGGCCTGTTTCAGGAATTCCTCGTCCAGCGCCGCGTCCTTCAGGGTGAAGGGCACGTTCATCCGGGAGCGGTCGGACGTGGCGGTGGGGCACCCGTAGAACTCCGTGCTGTCCAGATAACTGTACAACACGTTGGCCTTGGCGATATTCAACTCCTCCATTTTCGCCAGCCCGCCCTTGCGCTTGAGCCACTTGAACACCAGGCCGGCGATATAGATGCCGTAGGTGGGCGGGGTGTTGTACATGGACTCGTTGTCCACGTGGGTCTTGTAATCGAACATGGTGGGGGTGCCGGGAAGGGTCTCCCCGACCAGGTCCTCGCACACCATCGCCAGGGTCAGGCCGGCCGGTCCGATGTTCTTCTGGGCGCCTGCGTAAATCAGGCCGTAACGCTTCACGTCCACCGGACGGGACAGGATGTTGGACGACATGTCCGCCACCAGCGGCACGTCCCCGGTGGCGGGCACCCAGTTGAACTCCACCCCGCCGATGGTCTCGTTGGGAGTGTAGTGCACGTAGGCCGCCTGGGGGTCGAGCCGCCACTTGTCCTGGCTCGGCGCGTAGCTGAAATTGGCGTCCTCGGAACTGGCGGCGATGTTCACCGTGCAATAGCGCTTGGCTTCCTTGATGGCCTTCTTGGACCACTGGCCGGTGTTCGCATAGTCGGCGCCGGTCTTGCCGCGCAGCAGGTTCATCGGCACCATGGCGAACTGGCTGGAGGCCCCGCCCTGCAGGAACAGCACCTTATAGTTGGCGGGGATCGCCATGAGCTCGCGCAGGTCCGCCTCCGCCTGGGCGGCGATGCCCATGAACTCCTTGCCGCGATGGCTCATTTCCATCACCGACATGCCGCAGCCCTGCCAGTTCAACATCTCGTCGCGCGCCTGCTCCAGCACTTCCTCCGGCAGAATGGCCGGGCCGGCACTAAAATTGTAAATGCGTTCCATGGTCACCTTTCGACAATATTCCACGCTCAATCGCCAAGGCTGCAGCGGGCAATCCCCACCCGGTCTGCAAGTCCTTGAGCGCCCTATTCCTCTTCCGTCTCGATTTCCGTCTCGATCACCCGCTGCATGCCCACCAGCCTTTCCCCCTTGTCCAGGCTGATCAGGGTCACCCCCTGGGTGGCGCGCCCCATCTCGCGGATCTCGGACACCCGGGTCCGGATCAGCACGCCGCCGCTGGTGATGAGCATGATTTCGTCGTCAGTGTTGGCCAGCACCGCCGCCACCACCTTGCCGTTGCGCGCCGAGGTCTGTATCGCCATCATGCCCTGGGTGCCGCGGCCGTGGCGCGTATATTCGGTGATCGGGGTGCGCTTGCCATAGCCGTTTTCGGTGGCCGTCAGCACCGACTGCTGCTCATTTTCCGCCACCAGCAGGGATATGACCTTCTGCCCCTTGCCCAGTTTCATGCCGCGCACGCCGCGCGCCCCCCTGCCCATGGGCCGCACGTCCTGCTCGTCGAAGCGCACCGCCTTGCCCCCGTCCGAAAACAGCATGACATCGTGCGCGCCGTCGGTGACAGCGACGCCGACGAGATAATCGCCCTCGTCCAGGCTCACCGCGATGATACCGCTGGCGCGCGGGCGCGAGTACTCGGAAAGCGGTGTTTTCTTAACGACGCCGCTGGAGGTCCCCATGAACACATAGCGGTTTTCGTCGAAGGACTTGACCGGCAGCACGGCATTTATCTTCTCCCCTTCCTGCAAGGGGAACATGTTCACGATCGGCTTGCCGCGGCTGATGCGACTGCCCTGGGGCACTTCGTAGACCTTGACCCAGTACACGCGCCCCCGGTTGGAGAAACACAGAATGTGGTCATGGGTATTGGCGATGAAAAGATTTTCGATAAAGTCGTCCTCTTTCGTCGCCGCCGCCTGCTTGCCGCGCCCCCCGCGCTTCTGGGCGCGGTAATCCGCTATGGGCTGAGTCTTGATGTAGCCGCTGTGGGAAAGGGTCACCACCACGTCTTCCGGGGCGATCAGGTCCTCCATGCTCAGGTCCTGGGCCTGGGCGATGATCTGGCTGCGCCGCGGGTCGCCGAACTGCTGCCTGATGACGGTGAGTTCCTGGACGATAATCTCGGTAATGCGCCAGGGTTTGGCCAGGATGTCCAGCAGGTCGCTGATCTTGTCCATCACCTCGCGGTATTCCGCCACGATCTTGTCCTGCTCCAAGCCGGTCAGGCGCTGCAAGCGCAGGTCCAGGATCGCCTGTGCCTGCACCTCCGACAAACGGTAGCCCTCCGGATGCATCCCGAATTCGGCCGGCAGCCCTTCGGGCCGCGAAGCCTCGCCTTGCACCCGGCTCAGCATCTGCTCCACCAGCGTGGAACGCCAAAGCCGCGCCATCAACTGCTGTTTGGCAACCGCCGGGGATTCCGCCGCCCGGATCAGGGCGATCACTTCGTCCACGTTGGACAGCGCCACCGCCAGCCCTTCCAGGATGTGGCCGCGGTCGCGCGCCTTGCGCAACTCGAATAGGGTGCGCCGGGTCACCACCTCGCGGCGATGGCGCAAGAACGCGTCCAGTATCTGCTTCAGGTTGAGCAGGCGGGGCTGGCCGTCCACCAGCGCCACCATGTTCATGCCGAAGGTATCCTGCATCTGGGTTTCTTTGTACAGGTTGTTGAGCACCACCTCTGGCACTTCGCCCCGCTTCAACTCGATCACCATCCGCATGCCGGACTTGTCCGACTCGTCGCGCAGATCGGAAATGCCCTCGATCTTCTTCTCGCGCACCAGTTCGCCGATGCGAACCAGCAGATTGGCCTTGTTCACCTGGTACGGCAACTCGTCGACGATGATGGCCTGACGCCCCCCTTTCTCGATATCCTCGAAATGGGCCTTGGCGCGCATCACCACCCGTCCGCGCCCGGTGCGGTAGCCCTCCTTGACGCCCACGGTGCCGTAGATGATGCCCGCGGTGGGGAAATCGGGCGCAGGCACGATGTCGATCAATTCCTCGATGCCGATATCCGGATTCTCGAGCAGCGCCAGACAGGCTTCCACGATCTCGTTCAGGTTGTGGGGCGGGATGTTGGTGGCCATCCCCACGGCAATGCCGCTTGAGCCATTGATCAGCAGGTTTGGGATCTTCGCCGGCAGGATCAGGGGTTCCTGTTCCGACCCGTCGTAGTTCGGGCCGAAATCCACCGTTTCCTTCTCGATGTCCGACAGCAGTTCGTGGGCGATCTTCGCCATGCGGATCTCGGTGTAACGCATGGCCGCCGCGTTATCGCCATCCACCGAGCCGAAATTGCCCTGCCCATCCACCAGCGGATAGCGCAGGGAAAAGTCCTGCGCCATGCGCACGATGGTGTCGTACACCGCAGTGTCTCCGTGGGGGTGATACTTACCAATCACATCGCCGACGATACGCGCCGACTTCTTGTACGGTTTGTTCCAGTCGTTGGACAGTTCGTGCATGGCGAACAGCACCCGGCGGTGCACCGGCTTGAGCCCGTCGCGCACGTCCGGCAGCGCCCTGCCGACGATCACGCTCATGGCATAATCCAGGTAGGAGCGGCGCATCTCTTCTTCGAGGCTGACCGGAAGTGTTTCTTTGGCGAATTGTTCCATAGACTCTCAAGCGTTTAGACAGGGCAGCAAAGCTTGTGATTTTAGCATGACGGCACGGGGTCAGCCAGACCCGGCCACCGCCCACCCCGGGCGAACATGGGACAAACCGCCAGTATTGCTTGAAATTTTCGCAGGCGCTGTCTATTATGATGAGAACCAAATAATGTCGTTGTGGTCTTTTGATTAGGGTATGCCGGTCCGGCTACCTAACGGAACGAAGCGCTGGGGACGTCTCATTTGCGGTTTTGGGGCCGGCCTTCGCGCAATATCATCGCAGCAGATTTTCCCGGCGTTGTTTTTTTTAAGAACATTCAAGAAAGGGTAATTAAAATGCGCATCTCAAGAGCAATGCTCAAGTTGGCCACCAACGCGGCCATCGTGGCCGTATTCGGCGCCGGCGCGGGGCTGGCAATGGCGCACAGCGACGCCGCGCCTTCCCCCGGATATCTAATCGACTCCAGCAACCACTATGTGAAAAACAATTATGGCGAATGCTGGCGCACCGGCTATTGGACCCCGGCCATGGCGGTCGAGGAATGCGATCCCGGTCTGGTGAAGAAGGAAGAACCCAAGGTGGCGGAGGTCACGCCGCCGCCTCCTCCCCCACCGGCCCCGGTGGTCGGCCCGGAGAAACCGGCCTTCGAGAAGGTTACCCTGCAGGCCGAAACCCTGTTCGATTTCGACAAAGCGGTGGTGCGTGCCGACGGCAAGAAGATCCTGGATGAAGAAGTGGTCGCCAAGATGAAGCAGTATCCCCAGGTGGAAGTGATCCTGGTGACGGGGTATGCGGATCGCATCGGCAGCAAGAAATACAACATGAAGCTGTCCCAGCGCCGCGCCGATGCGGTGAGAAACTATCTGGAGAGCCAGGGGATCGAGGCCAAGCGGATCGAGACGGCGGCCAAGGGTTCGGCCGACCCGGTGGTTTCCTGCAGTGACGTCAAGGGTCCGGCGAACCGCCATAACAAGAAACTGGTGCAGTGCCTGCAGCCCAACCGCCGCGTAGTGGTGGAAATAAAAGTGCAGCGCCCGACAGAATAAACCGTTTCCAAGTCGCCACACAGCCCCGCTCTTGACAGCGGGGCTTTTTTTTACCTATCTTCACGCCCTATGCAAGCCCACGACGACTCCACCGCAGACACCCTCATCGACGCACGCTGGGTCATCCCCATGGAGCCGGCGCGCCGGATACTTCCGCAGCACACGGTGGTTATCAAGGAGGGGCGCATCGAGGCGATCCTCCCGACCGGCGAGGCCCATTTCCGCTATTCGGCAAAAAGGGTTTACCGCCTCAAGGACCACGTCCTGATCCCGGGACTCATCAACCTGCACACCCACGCCGCAATGGCGCTGCTGCGCGGCCTGGCCGACGATCTGCCCCTCATGGAATGGCTCAAGGGGCACATCTGGCCGGCGGAGAGCCGCCACATGTCCGCGGATTTCGTGCGCGACGGCACCCTGCTCGCCTGCGCCGAGATGCTGCGCGGTGGCATCACCTGCTTCAACGACATGTACTTTTTCCCCGAGGCCGCCGCCGAGGCCGTGCTCGCCGCGCGCATGCGCGCCGCCATCGGTATGATCGCCATCGACTTCCCCACCCCTTTTGCCAGCGACGCGGACGACTACCTGGCCAAGGGGCTCGCCGCCCGCGACCGTTTCCGGGGCGAGGCGCTGCTCAACTTCTGCATGGCCCCCCATGCCCCTTATACCGTCGGCGACAGGACCTTCGGCAAGATCCTGACCTACGCCGAACAACTCGATCTCACGGTTCACGTCCATCTCCACGAAACCGAGGACGAGGTCCGGCAAAGCCTCTCCCAGCACGGCCTGCGTCCGCTGCAGCGGCTGCACGACATCGGGCTGCTGGGCCCAAACCTGATTGCGGTGCACGCCATTCATCTATTGCCCGAAGAAATCGCCCTGTTAGCCAAGCAAGGCTGCCACGTGGCCCACTGCCCGACCTCGAACCTCAAGCTGGCGAGCGGCATCGCGCCAGTTGCGGAGATGCTGCGGCAGGGGGTCAATATAGGTATCGGCAGCGACGGGGCGGCCAGCAACAACCGGCTGGACATGTTCGGCGAACTTCGCCTGGCGGCGCTTCTGGCCAAGGGGGCCAACCATGCGGCGGATGCGCTGCCCGCCCACCAGGCGCTGCAAATGGCCACCCTGAACGCTGCCCGGGCGCTCGGCATCGACGGGCATACCGGCTCCCTGGTACCGGGCAAGGCCGCGGACATCACCGCCGTCGACCTTTCCGGCATGGAAACCTCGCCCTGCTACGACGCCGAATCCCATTTGGCTTACGCTGCCGGCCGGGAGCACGTAAGCCACGTATGGGTCAATGGCGAACTGCTGCTCGATGAGCGCGAACTGGTCACCCTGGACACCCAGGAGTTGAAGGCCAAGGTGGCCTACTGGCAGGAAAGAATCGCCCGGCACGAGGCATAAGCCATGCTGCCACATCGGCCGCGGTTGCGGCCCCCGGCGAGGGCCGCAACCCGGACAACCTCGCAAAGCCCTTCCCAGGATGCTCGTGCCCCGTCAGGCCCTTCACTGCCCCCGGCGGTCTGTGGTTAAATAGCCCCATGGACTCAAACGCAGATCAACTGGAAATCGACAAGTTCAGCCAGCTCGCGCACCGCTGGTGGGACCCCGAGAGTGAATTCAAGCCACTGCACGACATCAACCCCCTGCGTCTGAACTACATCGACGGCATCGCCGGGCTGGCGGGCAAGCAGGTGCTGGACGTGGGTTGCGGCGGCGGCATCCTGGCCGAGAGCATGGCCGAGCGGGGCGGCCAGGTGACCGGCATCGACCTGTCGGAAAAGGCCCTCAAGGTGGCCAAGCTGCACCTGCTGGAAAGTGGCAACAAGGTGGATTACCGCATGGTCCCGGCGGAGGAGCTGGCAAAGGAGGCGCCCGGGCAATTCGACGTGGTAACCTGCATGGAGATGCTGGAGCACGTGCCGGACCCGGCCAGCACGGTGCGGGCCTGCGCCGAACTGGTGAAGCCGGGGGGGGATGTGTTCTTCTCCACCCTCAACCGCAACCCCAAGGCCTACCTGTTCGCCATCATCGGCGCCGAATATCTGCTCAAGCTCCTGCCCCGGGGCACCCACGACTACGCCAAATTCATCAAGCCCTCCGAGCTGGGGCGCTACTGCCGCGCCGCGGGCCTGGACATGCGCGAGGTGCTGGGCATGAGCTACAGTCCCCTGAACAAGACCTACTCCCTGGGGCCGGATACCGGCGTCAACTACCTCGTCCATTGCCGGCGCGAAATCTGATGACCGAGGCCGTTTTGTTCGATCTCGACGGCACCCTGGCGGACACCGCCCCCGACCTGGGGGACGCCCTCAACCGGCAACGCCGGCACCACGGCCTGCCGCCCCTGCCCCAGGAAACCATACGCCCCCACGCCTCCCACGGTGCCCGCGGCCTGCTCGGACTCGGATTCGGACTCACCCCGGAAGATGCGGATTTCGCCGCCATGCGCGAGGAATACCTGGCGCTATACACCGCCGATCTGTGCCGGCTTACCCGCCTCTTCCCCGGCATGACGGAACTGCTGGCGGAACTGGAGCGCCGCGGCATGCCGTGGGGCGTGGTGACCAACAAACCCGCCCGCTTCACCGAGCCGCTGCTGCAGCAACTCGGCCTCAGTGGCCGCGCCGCCTGCATCGTCAGCGGCGACACCTGCGCCAACCCAAAACCCCACCCCGAGCCGCTGCTGCACGCCAGCCGCGTCATCGGCGTCGCCCCCGCGGCCTGCACCTATGTCGGCGATGCCGAGCGCGACATTCAAGCCGCGCTGGCCGCCGGGATGCGCGCCCTGGTCGCCGCCTATGGCTACCTCGACCGGGACGACCGCCCGGCGAACTGGCAAGCCCACGGCATCGTGCACACCCCCGGACAGGTGCTCGACCACCTTTCCCCGGCATGCTCGCTTCCCCGCAGCCATGGTGTATAATCGAATCGTCTTAAACTTAAGGCGCGGGAACTTCCCCCCCCGCCCCGAGTCTCACGTAGCATTGGGGGCGACCCGGTTTCGACGTGGGTTGCAAAGCAGCGCAGGGCATACCAAGGTCCAGCCACCTTGTAAATCCGCTGGAAATAAGTAGTCGCAAACGACGAAAACTACGCTCTAGCCGCTTAATACCGGCTAGACTCTGCACCATCACTCCCGTGGGGTGGATCAAGGCAACTTGGTAGCAGAGTCATTTACACGGGATCGTGTCGTTCAGGGTTACTTTGGACGGCATTAAACTAAGGTAACTCGCCCAAATCAAGCCTGTTCGGTTGGCGTGACCAGGGTTAAACTCAAACAACCGAACTAAGTATGTAGAACTGTCTGTAGAGGGCTTGCGGACGGGGGTTCGATTCCCCCCGCCTCCACCAATCATAGTTCCAGAGTAGTCCAGCACCATCCATGAAGCCCGCGTAACTGCGGGCTTTTTCTTTGGTTTCACGTCCAGGCCATTCCGAAACCTTCCGTTGACATCCGGGGGCAACTGGGGGCAACATTTGGGGCAACAACACCCGGACAAGAAGGAGTTGCCCCCATGCCCCTTACCGACACTGCAATCCGCAACGCCAAGCCTGGCCCGAAGCCTATCAGGATGTTTGACGGCGGCGGCCTTTACCTCGAAGTTGCCCCCAGCGGGGGCAAGTGGTGGCGCTTCAAATACCGCTTTGGTGGAAAAGAAAAACGCCTTTCCCTTGGCGTCTATCCTGACGTTGGGCTAAAGGAAGCCCGCGAACGGCGAGACGAGGCCCGCAAGCTGCTGGCGGGAGACATTGACCCCGGCGAGAACCGGAAGGCTAAGCAGGCTGCACAAGCAGACCGTGCAGCGAACAGTTTTGAAGTGGTGGCGCGGGAGTGGTTCGCCAAGTTTGGGCCGACCTGGAGCCCATCTCACGGCGACAGGATCATCCGGAGACTGGAACGCGATATTTTCCCCTGGATCGGGGGCCGCCCTGTGGCGGACGTGACCGCCCCGGAACTGTTGGCCGTACTGCGCAGAATCGAGGGCAGGGGCGCGGTGGAAACGGCGCACCGGGCGCAACAAAATTGCGGCCAGGTGTTCCGCTACGCCATCGCCACCGGACGCGCACAGCGCGATCCGTCGGGCGACCTTCGCGGGGCCCTGCAGCCGGTCAAGGAAAAGCACCACGCCGCCATTACCGAGCCCAAGGCCATAGGCGAACTGCTGCGGGCCATGGACGGCTACGAGGGCTATTTCGTGACCAAGTGCGCCCTTCGCCTCGCCCCGCTGGTGTTCGTGCGTCCAGGCGAACTGCGCAAGGCCGAATGGGCGGAAATCGACCTCGACCACGCCGAGTGGAACATCCCCGCCGAGCGAATGAAGATGAGGGAGCCGCACCTAGTCCCCCTCTCCCGGCAGACCGTGGAAATCCTGCGGGAACTGCAAGCCCTGACGGGCGGCGGGCGCTATGTTTTCCCCGGTGCGCGAACCAATGGCCGCCCGATGAGTGACAACGCCATCCTTGCGGCGCTACGGCGCATGGGCTGCCGAGCGGCGGAAGATGATGCAGCAATGGGCGGACTACCTGGATGGGCTGAAATCCGGGGCTGAGGTGATACCGATTCACGGCAAGACCGCTGCCTGACGGTATCAGGCAAAACGGCTGACAGGGTGAAGACACACCCGGCCAGCCTAACCACAACGCAACCTAACAGGAGGTTTGCATCATGGCTGAATCAAAGTTTACTACGCCCGGAAATACTACGATTGCCGGGGGAAACGCTTGCATGGAAGCGTTACGCAAGCTTGAAGCTGCAATACCATCGGATGATTCGACAACCGCCGAGGATTACTTTAGGGCACCTCTAAAAATTCACCCTCCCGCCGCCCCGGAGGCACCAGCCGGCAGCTGAATTTTGAGATAATACGCAGCCCCCTTACAACCGCCCCATCCCCCAATGCCCGCACCTCACCCCCCCCGGTTTTTTTGATATCGAGACGCGCACCGCCAAGTTAACGGCGATGGGCGACCCGCTG
>JAJZUU010000012.1 GCA_021848325.1 Pseudomonadota bacterium
TATTGCGTCCTGGGAATATCGTGACCCCATTCATTTGACCCCATTCATTTGGTAATCGTGACTGACCCCGTTTCCCTCGCAAGCCGTAGGCGCGCAGCACATGCCGTCCTGGCTCGGGCACGTGTTGCAAATAGCGGTGGATGAACGTGGTGGGCGGCAGTGTCATGTGACGAGCCGTCACGGCATCGTGCGCGAAGTAACGGTATCGGTCAGACGCTCTGGATTCGGGGGGGGGGGCGGAACTAACGGATCGAGACGGGGATATGCCGTCGGCCCTCTTCCCCGGCCCTTCTCCCCAGGGGCGAAGGGGGAAAGGCGGGGCTCCGAAGAAAGGACGCCGCCTTTTTTCCGTCACGTCGAAAGAAAACCCCTGCCGCCAAATCCCGCGACGCCTTCCCCCTTCTGCACCGCCTCGGTTGACCGGAAAGACCGGGGGATGTTGGCGAGCACTGTCCGAGGGCGCGGCGCGGGTTGCGCAGCCGCCCGATCTTTCCGGTCAACCGAGGGCGGCCGAAGGCCGGTGCAGTGGGGCGGCCTTCTTTTGGTTGCTTTTCTTGACCGAACAAGAAAAGCAACCGGCACGCGGGGCCGCCCCCCCAAACAATTGCGCGTAGCGCAAACGGGAAAAAAATGGGCGCTACCCTTTTCTCGGGGGAGAAGGGAAAGCGGTGGGGGGCCGAGGGATGCGCCGTTGGCCCTCTTCCCCGGCCCTTCTCCCCGGGGGCGAAGGGGGAAAGGCGGGGCGTCGTTCGGGAAGGAATGCTACCCGGCCAGCACCTCGTCCACCAGTTCGACCCAGTGCCGCACGGGGATGGGGGTGGCGCTGCGGAGGTGGAGCAGACAGCCGATGTTGGCGGTGGCGATCACCTCGGGGCCACCGGATTCCAGGGCCTCGGCCTTGCTCTGCGCCAGGCGGCGGGAGATTTCGGGCTGCAACAGGGAATAGGTGCCGGCCGAGCCGCAGCAGAGGTGGCCGTCGGGGACCGGGGTGAGCTGGAAGCCGGCCAGGCGCAGCAGGCCTTCCACCACGCCCACGATGCGCTGCCCGTGCTGCAGGCTGCAGGGGGCGTGGAACGCCACCTTGCCCCGGGAGGCGGCCCCCTCCCCTTGCAGCAGCCGGGCCAGCCCCGCCTGCTCCGCCAGCAGCACCTCGGCCACGTCCTTGGCCCGGGCGGAGACCCGGGCGGCCTTTTCGGCATAGGCCGGGTCGTGGCGCAGCAGGTGGCCGTATTCCTTGATCTCGGCGCCGCAGCCGCTGGCAGTGCTGAGCACCGCCTCGGCCCCCTGTTCCAGGTAGGGCCACCAGGCGTCGATGTTGCGCCGCATCTGGTCCAGCCCTTCTTCCCGGGCGTTGAGGTGATGGCTCAGGGCGCCGCAGCAGCCGGCCTTTTCCGCCCGCACCAGGGAGATGCCCAGGCGGTCCAGCAGCCGGGCGGCGGCGGCGTTGATGTTGGGCTCCAGGCTGGGCTGCACGCAGCCGTCCAGCACCAGTACGGTGCGCGGGTGGCGCGGGGCGGGCCAGGTGGTCCGGGGCCGGGCCGGCGGCACTTGCCGCTTGAGGGCGGCCGGCAGCAGCAGCCGCGCCGTTCTGCCCAGCCCCAGCAGGGTGCCGAAAATCCGCGCATTGGGCAGCACCGCCCGCATGGCGCGGCGCTGAAGCCCCTGCCAGGGGCTGCGGCCGACCTGCCGCTCCACCAGGGCGCGCCCGACGTCCGCCAGCCGGCTGTATTTCACCCCGGAAGGGCAGGT
This sequence comes from Pseudomonadota bacterium, assembly GCA_021848325.1. Lineage (GTDB taxonomy): Bacteria > Pseudomonadota > Gammaproteobacteria > Burkholderiales > JAJZUU01 > JAJZUU01. The sequence goes on from JAJZUU010000012.1 coordinate 1,750, forward strand.
GCTCTCGCAGGCGCGGCAGGTGAGGCAGCGGTCCAGGTGCAACTGGGTCTTCTCGCTGACCGGGCCACCCTCCAGCAGTTGTTTGACGAGGTAGATGCGCCCGCGGGGGCTGTCCAGCTCGTCCCCCAGCAGTTGGTAGGTGGGGCAGGTGGCCAGGCAGAAGCCGCAGTGGACGCAGGCGCGCAGGATGGCGTCCGCCTCCTGGCCCTCGGGGGTGTCCTTGATGAAATCGGCCAGTTGGGTCTGCATATCGTCGTCTTGTCTGGTCGCTGCCGCTGCCGGGCTCAGAACGCCCGGTACATCCTTCCCGGGTTGAAGATTCCGTGGGGGTCGAACGCCCGTTTGATCCGCCGCTGCACCTCCAGCAGGGCGGACGAGAGGGGGTGGAACACGTCCCCGGACTCGTCGCCGCCGCGGAACAGGGTCGCCTGCCCGCCGCGCTGCTCCACCGCCCCGCGCAGGGCCTGTCCGTCGATATCGCCGGACAGCCAGCGCAGCGCTCCGCCCCACTCGATGAGCTGGCGCCCCGGCAAATCGAGGGGGGCGCTGGCGGGGGGCAGGGAAACACGCCACAGGGGTTGCCCCTGCGCGAAAAAAGCGAGCCGCTGTTCGCGCAGGGCTTCCCAGAAAGCGGTGCCGTTTTCCACCGGCTCCCCCCCCAGCCGCCGGCGCGCGGCCTCGACCGCGCTGGCGGCCCCGGACAGGCGCACCGTCAGCCTGCCTTCGTCGTAGCAGGTGGCCGAAAGCGGCAGGGGCTGCCCGGCCCAGCGGTTCATCGTCTCGATGGCTGTGGCCTGGTCCATCTCGAAGCCGAGGCTCGCCTCCTCGGCCGGCCTGGGCAGCACCTTGAGGGAGACCTCCAACAGTATGCCCAGAGTGCCGAGGGAACCCGCCATCAGACGCGAGACGTCGTAGCCGGCGACGTTCTTCATCACCTGGCCGCCGAAACGCAGCTCGTCGCCCCTGCCGTCCAGCATGCGCACCCCCAGCACGAAGTCGCGCACCGCCCCCTGGTAGGCGCGCCGCGGGCCGGAAAGGCCGCTGGCGACGCACCCCCCCAGGGTGGCGGAAGGGCTGAACGAGGGCGGCTCGAACGGCAGCATCTGGCGGTTGGCGTGCAGGGCCCGCTCGATCTCGCCCAGGGGGGTGCCGGCGCGGGCGGTCAGCACCAGCTCCTTGGGCTCGTAGTGCACGATGCCCCGGTGGGGGGAGAGGTCCAGCACCGCTCCCTGCGGCGCCCCGCCATAGAAGTCCTTGCTGCCGGAACCGCGCAGGCACAGGGGCTGGCCGCTGGCCGCGGCCTGGAGCACCGCTTCCCGGAAGGATTCGATCAAGGGTTCCATCATAAGGGCTCGTTAATGAATAACTTGGACGTCCAAGTTGCTAAAAAACTTAGTTCATCCGCAGATTACACAGATTTACGCAGATATGTCAGGAGCTTGCCTCGATGGCAGTTGTTACCCAGAAGGTGAATCGGATTTTCCATGTAACCATCTGTTTGTTCGTTGTTTAATCTGCGTGAATCTGCGCAATCTGCGGATTTTAGGGTTATCCATTAACGAGCCCTAAGGGTCAGAAGCGGGGCAGATCCGGGAACTTGGTCTTGCCGCCGTGCACGTGGGCCGCGCCGAATTCCGCGCAGCGGTGCACGGTGGGCACCGCCTTGCCGGGATTCAGCAACCGGGCGCCGTCCCATGCCTCCTTTACCCCGTGGAACAGGGCCAGCTCCTTGGGGTTGAACTGGACGCACATCTGGTTGATCTTTTCGACCCCCACGCCGTGCTCGCCGGTGATGGCGCCGCCCGCCCGCACGCACAGTTCCAGGATTTTTCCGCCGAATGCCTCGGCCCGCTCCAGTTCGCCGGGGGCGTTGGCGTCGTACAGGATAAGCGGATGCAGGTTGCCGTCCCCCGCGTGGAACACGTTGGCCACCCTGAGCCCATATTCCCGCGACATCTCCTTGATGCGATTCAGCACCCAGGGCAGCTTGCCCCGGGGGATGGTGCCGTCCATGCAGTAGTAGTCGGGGGAGATGCGGCCCACGGCGGGGAAGGCGGCCTTGCGCCCGGCCCATAGCCTGAGCCGTTCCGCCTCGTCTTGGGCGGTGCGCAGGGAGACCGCGCCGCCCGCCGTCAGGATCTCGCGCACCCGGCCGATCTCCTCGGACACCTCTTCGTTGGTCCCGTCCAGTTCGCACAGCAGGATGGCCTCGGCGTCCAGGGGGTAGCCGGCGTGCACGAATGCCTCCGCCGCCTGAATCGCCAGGCGGTCCATGATTTCCAGGCCGGCGGGAACGATGCCGGCGGCGATGAGGTCGCCCACCGCGGCGCCCGCATGTTCGATGTCGGCGAACCCGGCCATCACCACCTGGGCCCGCTCCGGCTTGGGGAGCAGCTTGACGGTGACCTCGGTGAACACCGCCAGCATGCCCTCGCTGCCGGTGAGCAGCGCCAGCAGGTCGTAGCCGGCGCTGTCGAGTCCCTCGGAGCCGATTTCGATCGCCTCGCCGCTGATGGTAAGGGCACACAGCTTAAGGATGTTGTGTACCGTGAGGCCGTATTTCAGGCAGTGCACTCCGCCCGAGTTCTCCGCCACGTTGCCGCCGATGGTGCAGGCGATCTGGCTGGACGGGTCCGGCGCGTAGTACAGGCCGTGAGGGGCGGCGGCCTCGGAGATGGCCAGGTTGCGCACCCCGGGCTGCACGCGGGCGGCGCGCCCCAGGGGATCGAGGTGGAGGATGCGGCTGAATCTGGCCATGGACATCAGCACCCCGTCGGCCAGGGGCAGGGCGCCGCCGGACAGGCCGGTGCCGGCGCCCCGGGCCACCAGCGGCACCCCGGCGCGGTGACAGGTCTTGAGGATCTGCCCGACCTGTTCCTCGGTCTCCGGGATCACCACCAGCATCGGCGTCTGGCGGTAGGCGGTCAGCCCGTCGGTCTCGTAGGGCTTCAGGTCCTCGTCCTCGGTCAGGATGGAGGCGGGCGGCAGGAAGCGGCCCAGTTCGGCAATCAGATCTTGTTTCGCCACCCCGGCCCCTTCCCTACCCTGCTACTACCACTGGGTGTCCCCGCGCAGCAGGTGGTACACCTTGGCCAGGGCCCGGGCGTCGCCCACGTTGCCGGGGAAGATCACCACCGGGATCTCGGGCAGGCGGTGGTCCGGGGGGGTGAGCACCACGGTGCAGCCGGGGATGATCTGGCCGACCGAGCGGGCGGCGGGCAGGACCAGCCCCCGGTGCAGCATCTCGTTGGAGGTGATGCCCCCCTTGCTGATGACGAAACCCAGGGTTTTCGGCAGCCCGTGCACCACACTCATCAGGAAGCCCCCCACGTGTTCTCCGAAGCGCAGGCGGTTCTGCCGGTCGGCGAAGGTGCGCTCGGCGCGGCTGGTGTAGATGACCACCGTGCGGCCCGCGGCATGGGCGGAGGCCACCTTGTCCAGGACCTCCTGCAGCATCGGCCCCACCTGTTCCGGCAGGCGGTTCACGTCCACCTCCACCGGCTCCACCCCCTCCTGCTGCAACAGGACTTCCAGTTGCTCGCTGGTCTTGCTCACGTGGGAGCCCACCACCACCACGCCCGGCCTGCCGCCCTTCACATAGCGCCGCATCTCTTGCGGCGGCACCGGCTGCGGGGGCAAGGCGGCCAGGGAGGTGAGCAGGCTGGCGCCGCTCCTGAACAGGAAGCGCCGGCCCTGTGCGGTGGCCTGCTTGATGTCCGCGGCGAAGCGGTCCAGGTCGTCCTGGGTCTCGGCATCCACCACGCAGGCGGGATTGCCGTGCAGCGCCAGCAGTTTGTTGAGGCAGCCCAGGCGGATGTCTTCCAGGGTGAAACGCACCACGTCCTGCCGCTTGATGGCGCCATGGGTCTTTTCTTCCACGTAGGCCGGCAGGTAGCTGTTCCGGTAGCCGAACACCGAATCCCGGGCGAATTCGGTCTCGTGGGCGGGCACCACCTGGTCGCCAACTCTTACGTAATGCATGCTATCCACCGTGAAGCGCCCCCCCTCGAAGAAGGCGGGGACCAGGAAATGGGCGTCGAACGGCCCCAGTTCCTGCTCCATCACGTCGGTCTCCACCGGGTAATGGCCGCGCAGGGTGGAATCCGACCGGCTCACATACAGTACCGGACGGCCGAAACCCTCCAGCGCCGCCTTGAGATTGTGGCACACCTCCCGGGTGACGCTTCCCGCCTCGTCCGCATCCATGGCCCGGGTGTTGGTGAGCACGAACATCAGGGGGGAGGCGTCGTCCAGCCCCTTTTTCAGGGTCCCCACGTCCCACCGGGTGAGCAACAGGCAGCCGTGCACGGTCTGCGAGCCGGTGGGATCGTCGTCCAGAACGATAATCTTGGCATCCATTGCGATTCCTTGTATACCAGCGCGAACACGGGGCTCGGGCGGGGCCCGGCCCATACCGGCGGCGCGCCCTCTCCCGCGCCGCTACATTCCTAGGAGCCTGTCGGACTTAAAGGAAATCGGCTGCAAATCCGCCTGACCGGTCCATATTTCGCCGCTTTTTTGGTCAATAGAACGACTATTGACCTGCAAAATCGACAAAATCTGTCCTCGACCAGCCGAATTTTGCGAGCAGCCGCTACGCGGCTTGCCTGCCTGACCCGCTTCGCTTCGATTCTTCAAGTCCGACAGGCTCCTAGCATATCAGGAATGACGGCGGTTTACCCTGTGGGCGCCGTGGCTCGGCGTCACCTTCCCAGCAGGGCCAATGCCCGCTGCGTCAGCAGATTGGCGTTCATGCCGTTCAGATCGAACAACTGGCCGGGGGTGGCCGCGGTCTCGCCGCGCTTCCAGCAAAAGACGTCCCGTTTTGGGGCGTTGCTGCGCAACAACACCGGCTCCAGGCTGGCGGACGGTCCGCCGCTCACGGCGAGTAGCGCGTCCGCACCGAACAGGCGGTCGAAGGCGTCGTCGTCCATGAATCGGCCGTCCGGCTGGGACACGGTGTCCCAGGACACGTCGCTCGGGCGGTACAGGCGGCGCGGGTTCACCACCGAGACGATGCGCACGCCGGTGCCGTGCTGGGCCAGGGCCTGGGCCGCTTCGAACACCGGCAGCAGCATCATGTCGCCCACCACCGCGAACACCACCCGGCCCTTTCCTTCCGACTCGTGCAGGACGATGGCGCCCTCCTCCACGGCGCGGCGCCCCTGCTCCAGGGTGGTGCGCACCGGCAGGGGGCTCTTGGAGGCGGTGATGACGATCCCCTTGTTGTAACTGCCCAGGGCCCATTGGTAGGCCGTCTGGATCATGTTGGCGTCCACCGGGAACAGGGTGTGGACGTTGCCGTTGCGCACCATGGCGGCAAAATAGGCCTCGATCTCGGGGCGCTGGTGGGTCCAGCCGTTGCGCCCCTGCTCCAGCGCGCCCGCAGTGAACAGGGTCACCGTGCTGGGGGTCTTGCGCCGCAGTTCCGCCATGCCCTGGGTCACGGTCTGCCAGATGGGAAGGCCGTTGACGGCGAACGACTCGTAGGAGCACCACAGGCTGCGCCCGCCGAACAGGGACACCGCCGCCGCCAGGCCGGCGCAGGCATCCTCGTTGAGGGGTTCGTAGACCTGGCCGCCGGGCCCCTGGAAGTACAGCTCGTCCAGCGTCGGGTGGCGGATGGTCAGGGCCTGGTTGATGTTGGCCATGGCGGAGGCCTCGTTGCCGTCCGCGTTGGTGACCAGGAAGCGCGAGTCGCGCTTGCCGACCGCGGCCGCCACCTCGCCGAAGGCGGTGGTGGGCACCCTGTTCTCTTTGCCCACCGGGTATTCGGTCAGCGGCAGCGTGCCGAGCTCGGGAATAGCCAGTTCGAACTCGGTCACCACCGTCTTGACGGCGGGCCCGCCGCCGGCGCGCCGGAAGTTCTCGCGCGCCAGCTCCCACGCGCGGAGCGGCAGGGCGCGGCGCTGCAGCCCGCTCTTGATGTCTTCGCTCTCCAGGGTGTGATGCCCGTACAGGTTATGGGACTTGGACCCGGTGGCATGCACCCCCGCCCCCTTGAGCTGCTTCATGATGATCGCCGTCGGCTCGCCGTTGAGCGCCTGCTGCGCCGCGGCCGCCGCGGTGCGCAGCAGAAAGGCGGTGAATTCCATGCGCTTTTCCCAGGAGAACAGGGTGCTGTCCACGTATTCTCCGGGCTGGTTCCGGTCGTCGAAGTCCTTGGCGTTGACGATGTGCACGTTCTTGAAACCGTGGCCGCGCCAGTAGCCCAGCATGCGGTCGTTGTCCCAGGTGGAGACCATGCTGTGATGCTCCTGGGAGTAGCCGTTCCACACCAGGATCGGCAGGAAGTTGGTGGCGTGGGGATAGGCGGTGCAAAAGTGCTGGAACGAGCTCATGATGTAGGGCTCGCCCAACCCCCCGTCGCCGATGGTCACCGGGAACAGCTTGCCGGGATGGAGCAGGGCGCCGGCCATGGCGAAGTGCTGCCCCTGCCCGAGCGGCCCCGCCGGCGCCAGCAGGCCGGGGATGGCGCCCGACAGGTGCCCCAGCAGCCCGTGGGTTTCGCGGAAACGCTCGCGCATGTCCTTTACCGAACGGATGCCCATGTCTTCCAGGGAGGTGTCCAGGAACATGGCGCTGTAGAAACCCGGGGCATGATGCCCGACCTCGGTGACGATGTTGGTATGCCCCAGCATCACCATCGCCGCATAGGCGTCGGCGCTGCTGGCGAATCCTCCCGGGTGGCCGGAGGACTTGGCGCCGGTGACCTGCAGCGTCAAATAGCGCAGCGCGTCCGCCGCCAGCAGGGTCTGGTAGACCGCCCTCGCGTCGGCCGGGTCGGCGACGGCATGCACCGTTTCCGACAGGCACGCCCGATCCCCCAAACGCTCCAGGTCCGGCAGGGACGGCGCAAAATACTGTATCCCCTGGCAAAAGGCGGGGATGCCCTCCATGTCGATTGCTTCAATTACCGCGCTCATCGTTCTCTCCAAGAAAATAGAGGCGTCCTGGGAATCGGCCTCGGGTATGTTTCACAATGCGGAATATTGATTCACGTTGTGAGAAATGCTACCAGACGTTCCCGGCGCACGCAACCGCTCGCCCCCATGGCGCCCCGGCGGGCGGGGATCAGTCGAGATAGCTATATGCCGGCAGGGTAAGAAATTCGGTGAATGACGGATCGCCCACCAGGTCTTCGAACAGGCGGGCGGCGAGTGGGTACTTCCCGGCCTCGAAAGCGTCTTTTCCCAGGACGGCCCTTATCCTGTCCAGCTCCTCGGGGATCATGGCGCGCACCATCTCCAGCGTCACCCTGCGCCCGTCGTCGAGCACCCCGTGGCGGCTGTGAATCCATTGCCAGACCTGGGAGCGGGAGATCTCGGCGGTGGCCGCGTCCTCCATCAGGTGGTGAATCGGCACCGCGCCGCTGCCCGCCAGCCAAGCCCCCAGGTACCGGATGCCCACCCCGATGTTGGTGCGCAGCCCGCCTTCCGTGATCGGCCCGCGGGGCCCGAAGGCGAGCAGGTCCGCGGCGCTCACCGGCACGTCTTCCCGCTGCCCGTGGATCTGGTTGGCGCCCGGCATCGCCAGATCGAAGGCATCCATGGCGGTTTGCACCAGGCCGGGATGGGCGACCCAGGTCCCGTCGTGACCGTCCGCCGCTTCCCGCTCCTTGTCCGCCCGCACCTTGGCCAACGCCGCGGCGTTGGCCTGCGGGTCGCCCTTGATCGGGATCTGCGCCGCCATGCCCCCCATGGCGTGGGCGTTGCGCCGGTGGCAGGTCCGGATCGCCAGCCGGGTATAGGCGTGCATGAAGGGGGCGGTCATGGTGACCAGCGCCCGGTCCGCCAAGACGAAGCCGGGATCGTTGCGGAACTTCTTGATGCAACTGAACAGGTAGTCCCAGCGCCCGCAATTCAGCCCGGCCGAGTGCTCCCGCAGCTCGTACAGGATCTCGTCCATCTCGAACGCGGCCAGCACGGTCTCGATCAGTACGGTGGCCTTGATGGTCCCGGAGGGGATGCCCAGTTCCCGCTGGGCCAGCAGGAACACGTCGTTCCACAGGCGCGCCTCCAGGCGGCCTTCCAGCTTGGGCAGATAGAAATAGGGGCCGCTGCCGCGCTCCAGCAGCGTCTTGGCGTTGTGGAAGAAGTACAGGCCGAAGTCGAACAGGCTGGCGGAGACGGGACGGCCGTCGACCAGCAGGTGTTTCTCCGTCAGGTGCCAGCCCCGGGGCCGCACGAACAGCACGGCGGTACGGGGATTCAGGACGTACTGCCTGCCCGCCGGGCTGACGTAACGGATGGTCCGGTCGACCGCGTCGCGCAGATTTACCTGCCCCTGCATCACGTTGTCCCAGGTCGGCGCCAGGGCGTCCTCGAGGTCGGCCATGAACACCTTGGCACCGGAATTCAGACCGTTGATGATCATCTTGCGCTCGGCGGGGCCGGTCATCTCGACCCTCCGGTCCCGCAGTTCTTCCGGAACCACGGCGATGGTCCAGTCGCCGTTGCGCACCGCCTCGGTTTCCGCCAGGAAATCGGGGCGCGCGCCCAGGTCCAGTTGCGCCTGGCGCTCCGTCCGCCGTCTCAGCAGCGCCTCGCGCCGCCCCTCGAACGCGCGGCCCAGCTTGGCCACGAAGGCCAATGCCGCGGGGGTGAGGATGGCGGAAAAATCGGGGGACAGGGGGCCGACCACCTCGGCACCCGGGACATCACCGGCCGTATTCATGGATAGACCTCTCTATGCGTTATCCGGCGAGGAAAAGACCCGCTTCCGCGGGACTCCAGCAGGCGCGCCAACTGCTCCATGCTGTCCGCCAGCAGCCCGGCCCCTTCGGCCATGGTCCGCTCCAGGGTGTCCGGGCCGAAGGCGATGGAAAAGCAACCCTGGAAATGGCGGGCGAAATCGGGCAGGCTGCCGCGATCGAGCGAGCCCGACACCAGGGTGACCGGCACCCCCATGCGGGCCGCCCGGGCCGCGACCACCATCGGCACCTTGCCCTGGAGGGTCTGCGCGTCGCTGCGGCCCTCCCCGGTCACCACCCAATCCGTCTCGCGCAGGGCCGCGTCCATCCCCATCAGCTCGCACACCACCTCGGCCCCGGAACGGATGCTGGCGCCGAGCAGGGCGAAGCCGTAGCCCAGGCCGCCCGCCGCCCCGGTCCCCGGCGCGGTGGACAGCGGGCCGCCGTACCAGGCGTCGCACAGCGCGGCCAGGTGTCGCAGCCGGCCGTCGATCTCCGCCGCTTCCCCGGGCGCCACGCCCTTTTGCGGGCCGAACACGGCGGTCGCCCCCAGCGGGCCGCACAGGGGATTGACCACGTCCGCCATCAGGGTGATGCGGCACGCCTTGAGCCTCCGGTCCAGCCCGGAAAGGTCCACCCGCACCAGGCGGGCCAGGCCACTCGGGCTGGGGTGGACCGGCTGGCCGGCTTGGTCCAGCAGCCGCGCGCCGAGGGCCGCCAGCACCCCGCTGCCGCCGTCGTTGGTGCTGCTGCCGCCGAGGCCGATCATGAAGTCCCGGATGCCCTGGTCCAGGCAGTGACGCACCAACTCCCCCAGGCCCAGGGTGGTGCGCTGCGCCACTTCGGCGGGCAGCGGCAGGGTCAGGCCCACCACCTGCGCCGCCTCCAGTACCGCCACCGGTCCCTCCCCCCGGTCGAGGACGCCGTAGGCCGCGGTCACGGGCCGGCCGTCGGCCCCGCTCACCGCAAGCTGCAGCCGTTGCCCTTCGGTCGCGGCCAGCACCGCGTCCAGGGTGCCCTCGCCGCCGTCCGCCATGGGCATCAGGTGGATCTCGGCCCCCGGCCACACGCGCCGGAGGCCGCGCGCCATGGCCTCGGCCGCCTCGGGCGCGGAGAGGGAGCCCTTGAAGGAATCGGGGCAGAGCAGGACGGTGGTCAACAGGGCCTCGGCTATTCCGCTACGCCACCGTGTTTTGCGGCGCGCCGCGCACGAAGGCTTCGACGTTGTCGATCAACTGGTCCGCCAGGATCTGCATCGCTTCGCGGCTGGACCATGCCACGTGGGGCGTCAGGATGAGATTCGGCAGGTCCAGTTCCAGCAGGGGGTTGCCCTCCCGGGGCGGCTCCACCGCCAGCACGTCCAGCCCGGCCCCGGCGACAAGGCCCCACTGCAGCGCGTACATCAGGGCATTCTCGTCCACCAGGCCGCCGCGTGCGGTGTTGATCAGCAGGGCATGGCGCCGCATCAGCATGAACTCGGGCGTACCGATCATGTGGCGGGTCTCGTCGGTCAGCGGGCAGTGCAGGGTGATGACGTCGGACGCCTGCAGCGCCTCGGCAAAGTCGGTGTAGCCCGGGCGCGTCCGGGCGGCCCCTTTGTGTTCGGCCAGCAACACCCGCATGCCGAAGGCCCCGGCCAGTTCCGCGACCGCGTTTCCCAGGGCGCCGTGACCGAACACCCCCAGGGTGCTGCCGTGCAAATCGTAAATGGGATGGGTGAACAGGCAGAACCGGCTGGACTGCTGCCACAAGCCCTGTTGCAGGTCGGCGCGGTAGGCGAGCAGGTTGCGGCGCAGCGCCAGGACCAGGGCAAACACGTGCTCCGGCACCGCATGCAGCGCGTAATTGCGGATGTTCGCGACCCGGATGCCGTGCTCGTGGCAGTAGGCGAGGTCGATGTTGTCGGTGCCGGTGGCGGCGACGGCGATCATCTTCAGGTGCGGCAGTTGGGACAACAGGTCGGCGCGCAGCACCACCTTGTTGCTGATGGCGATGGTGGCGTCCCGCAGCCGCTCCACCACTTCGTCCGGCGCGGTGGCCGCATATTCCCGCCATTCATGGACGAACCCCGGGCTTCTCAGGTTGGCGGCCAGGCTGTCCCGGTCGAGAAAAACGATGGTGTGTGTCATATCAAAAACCCCCATTCGTCATAGCCCGCTCATGCGCTCCACCACCTTCACCACCGCCGCCGAATCGACCTCGCCGTCGCCGCTGCCGATCAGGGCATTCAGGTTCTGCATGACCAGCGCCGCGGCCGGCAGCGCCAGCCCCAGTTCGCGGGCGGTCTGCATCACGATATCGAGGTCCTTCTGGTGCAGCCGGGTCTTGAAGCCGGGCTTGAAGTCGTGGTCCAGCATGCGCTTGCCGTGCACCTCCAGGATCTTGCTGCCGGCGAAGCCCCCCAACAGGGCGTCGCGCACCTTGCCCGGGTCCACCCCGTTTTTGCGGGCGAAGGTGAGCGCCTCGGCCACTCCCTGGATGGTGACCGCCACCACGATCTGGTTGCAGGCCTTCGCCACCTGGCCGGCGCCGTTGTCGCCGATGTGGACGATGTTCTTGCCCAGCGCCTCGAACAGCGGTTTCACCCGCAAGAACACCTCCGCCTTGCCACCCACCATGATGGAGAGGATGGCGTTGACCGCCCCCACGTCCCCGCCGGACACCGGGGCGTCCAGCATCTCCACGCCGTTGGCCGCCAGTTCCCGGGCCATGAACCGGGTCGCCGCGGGGGAAATGGTGCTCATGTCCACCACCACCGAGCCGGGCCTCGCGCCGTGGATCACCCCCTCCGCGCCCAGGATGACCTGCTCCACGTCCGGGGTGTCGGACACCATGACGATGGTCACCTCGGCGCCTTCCGCCGCTTCCCGCGGGCTGGTGCAGGCGGTGGCCCCCGCCTGCATCAGCGGCTGCATGGTTTCCGGCCGGCGCCCGTAGACCCGGAGCCGGTGCCCCGCCTTCAGCAGGTTGAGGGCCATGGGGCGGCCCATGATGCCCAGCCCGATAAACCCGACATCGATTGCCATCGTCTTCCTTCTTGCGGCAGTTTGGTATGGGGCCGCTGGTTGGCGGAGGGTGTCACTCAATAGACCCGCCGCAACCAGAGCGGTAGCGAAAACCAGAATAGGAGCGTGCTCCAGCCGATCTTCCAACCGCAGCCAAAGGGAACCCGACCGGACTTTGTTGCCAACGCTGATTTTTCACATCGTGGTAACCGCTTCTGCTTCGTGGTAAATGCTACCCCCGTGCCGGACGGAGATCAAGCGTTTCGACAAATGGTGCCCGTTACCGCGATCCCACCCCGCGGATCCGCGCAATGGCGGTACAATGTCACGGGTTTCAGGAAACCCTGAGCCCCAACATTCGGAAACGGAAGCCCGCCATGACCGCCGCCGCCATCATGCAGTCCCAGCCCGTCACGCTTCGGCACGACGACACCATCTCCCGCGCCCTGGATATGCTCCTCAGCCATCGGGTGGCGAATTTCCCGGTGGTGGACGGGGAGGGGCGCTTCATCGGCCAATTCGGTACCCATTGCCTGCTCGGGTTGCTGCTGCCCAAGGCGGCGATCCTGGAGGAAGGCCTGGAAGACCTCGCCTTTCTCGGGGAAGGGGGGGACCAACTGCGCGAGCGGCTGCGGGATATCCGGGAGGAGCCCGTCGGCAGGCACGTGAACTTCGCGACCCCGGTGATCCAGCCGGAGGCCCCCTTGATGGAAACCGTGCTCCTGGCATACCGCCACAACGCCGCGCTGCCGGTGGTGGACGAGCCTTCCGGCAGGCTCGTGGGCACCATCTCGCCGTGGGACTTGCTTGCCGTGATCGGCGCCAAGGACTAGGACTAGGCCATGCACGGTCACGCCGGCACCGCCTCCACCGCGCTTTTCGGCTGGGACCCCCTGTGGGTCGCCACGATCCTGTTCATCGCCGCCTACGCCTTGATCATGAGCGAGAAGGTCAACCGGGCGGTCGTGTCGCTGCTCGGGGCCGGCCTCATGATCCTGCTCGGCGTCCTCAACCAGCAGGCGGCGCTGCGCGGGATCGACTTCAACACCCTCGGTCTGCTCACCGGCATGATGGTCATCGTCGCCATCACCCGCAAGTCCGGGGTGTTCCAGTACGTGGCCATCTGGTCCGCCAAGAAGGTGAACGCCCGCCCCTTGGGCATCCTGCTCATGCTGTCCGGGATCACCGCCCTGCTTTCCGCCCTGCTGGACAACGTTACCACGGTGCTGCTGATCGCGCCGGTGACCCTGCTGATCACCGAGGAACTGAAGGTCAGGCCCTATCCCTACCTGTTCGGCATCATCCTGGCCTCCAATATCGGCGGCACCGCCACCCTGATCGGCGATCCGCCCAACATCATGATCGGCTCGGCCACCGGCTTGAGCTTCAACGACTTCCTTCTCAACCTGGCGCCGATCGTGGCGCTGATCATGGCAACGACCCTGGTCCCGATCTGCCTGATTTGGCGCAGGGACCTGACGGCAACGGAAGGGGCCAGGCAGCGCATCATGGGGTTCAATGAGCGGGAGGCGATCACCAACCCGCGTCTGCTCAAACAGGCCCTGACGGTGCTGGCCCTGGTCGTCGCCGGTTTCGTGCTGGCCCATCCGTTGCACCTGGAGCCGGCCACCGTCGCCATGTCCGGCGCGGCGCTGCTGATGTTGCTGGAAAATCTGGGGCGCGACGGGGAACATCAGTCGAAAAGCGTGCACGGCTCGTTCGCCGAGGTGGAATGGGTCACCATCTTCTTCTTCGTGGGCCTGTTCGTGGTGGTTTACGGCATCGAACAGGCGGGGCTCATCAAGCGGATGGCGGACGCCCTGGTCCACGCCACCCGCGGCGATCTGAAGGTGAGCGCAATGGCGGTGCTGTGGGGTTCCGCGGTGCTGTCGGCGCTGGTGGACAACATCCCGTTCGTGGCCACCATGATCCCCCTCATCAAGTCCATGGCGCCCGTCTTCGGCGGGGCGGAGCACCTGCGGCCCCTGTGGTGGTCGTTGAGCCTGGGCGCTTGCCTCGGCGGCAACGGAACGCTGATCGGCGCCTCGGCCAACCTGGTGGTGGCCGGTTTCGCGGACCGCGCCGGGCACCCCATCCGCTTCCTGCCGTTCATGCTGACGGCGTTTCCGTTGATGCTGCTGTCGATCGCCATCAGCAGCGTCTACATCTATCTGCGCTATCTGTAGGGGCGTCAACCCAGGGTGGGCATCGCCAGGCCGGCCGCGCTCCGCTCCGCCGGCGCGGGCCAGCGGCTGGTCACCACCTTGCTGCGGGTGTAGAAGCTGACCCCTTCCATGCCGTGCATGTGAAGATCGCCGAACAGGGAGGCCTTCCAGCCGCCGAAGGAAAAGAAGGCCATGGGCACCGGGATCGGCACGTTGATCCCCACCATTCCCACCTCGATCTCGTGCTGGAAGCGGCGGGCGAAATGGCCGGAGCGGGTGAACACGGCGGTGCCGTTGCCGTAGGGGTTGGCGTTGACCAGCTCCAGCGCCTGGTCGAAATCGGCGGCCCGCAGCACGATCAGCACCGGCCCGAAGATCTCTTCCCGGTAGATCGTCATGTCGGGGGTGACGTGGTCGAACAGGGTAGGGCCCACATAGAACCCGTTCTCGTGGCCGGGCACCTCGATCCCGCGCCCGTCCAGCACCAGGCTGGCCCCCTGGGCCGCCCCGCTGTCGATGTAGCCGACGATCTTGTCCCGGTGCGCGGCCGAGATCACCGGCCCCATATCCACTTCCGGCCGGTCGCCGGGCCCCACCACCAGGCGCGACGCCCTTTCCTTCAGCAGCGGCAGCAGCCGGTCGCCGGCCTCGCCCACGGCGACCACGGTGGAGATCGCCATGCAGCGTTCCCCGGCGGAGCCGTAGGCCGCCCCGATGATCGCATCGGCCGTGAATTCCAGGTCCGCGTCGGGCATCACCACGGCGTGGTTCTTGGCCCCGCCCAGGGCCTGTACCCGCTTGCCGTGGTGTGCCGCCGTGCGGTAGATGTACTGGGCGACCGCGGTCGAGCCGACGAAGGAAATGGCGCGCACGTCGGGATGGGACAACAGCGCATCCACCGCCTCCCTGTCGCCGGGCACCACGTTCAGCACGCCGTCCGGCAGCCCCGCCTCGCTGAACAACCGGGCCATGCGCAGGCTGGTGGAGGGGACCTTTTCCGACGGCTTCAGCACGAAGGTATTGCCGCAGGCGATGGCCACCGGGAACATCCACAACGGCACCATGGCGGGGAAATTGAATGGGGTGATCCCGGCGCACACCCCTACGGGTTGCAGCATGGATTGGCAGTCGACGCCGCGCCCGACGTCCTCCGCATGCTCGCCCTTGAGCAGATGCGGCACCCCGCAGGCGAATTCGATCACCTCGATGCCGCGCTGCACCGAGCCGGCGGCGTCCGCCAGGGTCTTGCCGTGTTCCTCGCTGGCCAGCCGAGCCAACTCGTCCCGGTGCGCCTCCATCAGCTCGCGGAAACGGGTCATGATCCGCCCCCGGCGCAGCGGCGTGGTGGCGCGCCAGGCGGGCAGGGCCGCCTGGGCCGCCGCAACGGCACGGCCAACTTCGCCGGCGTCGGCCAGCGGCGCCATGCGCACCACCGCGCCGCTGGCCGGATTGAACACGGCCGCCTGGCGGCCGCTGTTGCCGGCGACAGGCTTTCCGTTGATCCAGAAATCGATGACGGGAATGGACACGATCTTACCCTTTGACGAGAGGTTGGAGGGACGCTACCCGCTATGGGTCACGTAGCGGCACCGGGTTTCCCGGATGCGCAAGGCGCCGGCCAGGCCGACCACGGCAAACGCCAGCATGATGCCCAAGCCCACCTGGTAGTTATGCTGCGAATAGATCCTGACCCCGTGCAGCATCCTGCCGTCCCAGCCGCGGTCCATCACCCAGCCCACCAGCGGCTGCAGGATGGCCGCGCCCATAAAGGCCCCGGTATTGATCACGCTGGTCGCCATGCCGGACAATGCCGGCGCGTTCACCTCCTTGACACTGGCCCAGGTCAGGGTAAAGCCGGCGGCGCCCAGGCCCATGGCGGCAAACAGGACGTAACCCCCGTTGCCGGGTAGCGGCAGGGCCAGCACCAGGGGTAGCCAGCACAGGGAATACAGGACGATCGCGCCCACGGTGATCGGCAGCCTTCTTCCCATCCGGTCGGAGAGCACCCCGATCAGCAACGACCCCACGGCGAAGGCCAGCAGCAAGACGGTGGTGTGGGCGGTGGCCGACTCCCGGCTCATGCCGTACACGTCCCGCAGATAGGGCACGGCCCACAGGCCGGCGAAGGCGAAAAAGCTCCCGCCGACGCCCAGGTTGGGCCACAGGCCCGGCCAGGTGGCGCGGTTCTTCATGACGCGGCGCAAGCCCCCGAACCAGTGGCCGTGATGCGGCGGATGGGCCGGCTCGCCTTCCAGTTCGCGCATGGAGGGCAGCCCCGCCTCGTTCGGGTGGCTGCGCACCAGACGCCACACCAGGGCCGCCAGCAGCAGCGACAGCAGGCCGACGCCGACGAATACGTTGCGCCAGGAGGTGTGGCTCACCAGCCACACCAGGGGCCCCGCCGCCAATACCGCGCCCAGATTGCCCAGGGAAAGGGAAAGCCCGCCGATGGTGCCGAAATGCCGGTCGTGGAACCAGACCGCATTGAGCTTCATCAGGGAGATGAACATGAAGGAAACCCCGAGCCCCACCAGGAACCGGCCCAGGGACGCCAGCGCCAGGGAGGGGGCGAGACCGAACAGGATCGAGCCGGCCCCGGCCGCCAGGCAGCCCGCCGCCACGATGCGGCGCACCCCCAGGGTGTCGGCCATGACCCCTACCGGGATCTGCATCGCCGCATAGACATAGAAATAACCGGCGGCAAGACTGCCCAGGGCGGCGCCGCTGGCCTGAAAGGAGCGCTGCAGATCGCCGGCGATGGAGGCCGGCGCCATGCGGTGGAAATAGGCCAGCATGTAGCCCGCCACCACCAGGGCGTAGCTGGTCCAGCGCATGCGGCGCATCCGGGCGCGCAGGGCTTTCATCGCCGCCGGGGGCTAATGCGCCTGCCCAAGGTAGGCCGCGCGCACCGCAGGGTCGTTCTTCAGCTTTTCGGCCGGGCCGTGGCAGCGGATGCTGCCGTTTTCCAGCACGTAGCCGTAGTCCGCCACGTTGAGGGCCGCTGCCGCGAACTGCTCCACCAGCAGCATGGTCACCCCCCTCTCCTTCAGCGCGCGGATGATGCGGAACACCTCTTCCACCAGCAGGGGGGCCAGGCCCATGGATGGCTCGTCCAGCAGCAGAACCTCGGGATTCAGCATGATGGCGCGGCCCATGGCCAGCATCTGCTGCTCTCCGCCGGAGAGGGTGCCGGCGAGCTGGTCGCGCCGCTCCCTGAGGCGCGGAAACAGATCGAACACCTTGTCCAGATCGCCGTCCACATCGCCCCGCGGCCGGCCGAGGGTCAGCCGCGGATAGGCCCCCAACCGCAAGTTGTCCGTCACCGAGAGGGTGGGGAACACCCGGCGACCTTCCGGCGAGTGGGCCAACCCCGCCTTGGCGATCTTGTGGGACGGCTTGCCGGTGATGTCCCGGCCCGCCAGCACGATGCGCCCGGCGCTGGGCTTGATCATCCCGGAAACGGCGCGCATGGTGGTGGTCTTGCCCGCCCCGTTGGAACCGATCAGGGTCACCACCTTGCCCTGGGGCACCTCGATGGATATGCCGTGCAGCACCTGGACCATGCCGTAGCCGGCGTACAACTCCTTGATCGCTAACATCCCTGCCCCCTATGCTGGCTGCTGCTCGGCGCCCCCGCCGAGATACGCCTCGATCACCTTCTGGTCGGACTGCACCTCCGCCGGCTTGCCTTCCGCGATCTTCTGGCCGAAATCCAGCACCGAAACCGTATCCGATATCCCCATCACCACGTCCATGTGGTGCTCGATCAGGATCACGGTAATGCCGTGGCCGCGGATCTTCTGGATCATGCCCACCAGTTCCTTGATGTCCGGCGCCGTGAGCCCCGCGGCCGGCTCGTCCAACAGCAGCAGGCTGGGGTTCAGGGCCAGGGCGCGGGCGATTTCCAGCAGTCGCTGCTTGCCGTAGGGCAGGTTCTTCGCCTCCTCGTTGGCCAGCTCCGCCAGGCCGACGAATTTCAGCAGGCTGGCCGCCCGCATCCGCGCCTCGTGTTCCTCCCGGCGGCTGCGGCGGGTATGCAGCATGAGATCCAGCAGGCTGCTGCGGTAAGTGTGGTGCAGCCCCACCAGCACGTTTTCGATGGCGGTCAGTTCGCCGAACAACTGGACGTTCTGGAAGGTGCGGGCGATCCCCTCGCCGGCGATATCCGACGGGGTGCAGGCCGAGATGATCTTGCCGTTGAATTCGATCTCCCCCGCCGTGGGCCGGTAGATGCCGGTCAGCACGTTCATCATGGTGCTCTTGCCCGAGCCGTTGGGGCCGATCAACCCGTGCACCGAGCCCTTGGCCACATGCAGGTCCACCATGTCCAGGGCCCGCAAGCCGCCGAACTGCATCACCAGCCCCCGCGCCTCCAACAGATTGCCCTTCACCGTCACCGCGTGATCGGGCGGCGCCCACACATGCTCGGCATCGCCCTTGTCCAGGATCCACTCATGGCGCCGGACCCACTGCGGCCGCACCTGCTGCACCAGGGAGCGCAGGAAGCCCATGATGCCGTCCGGCAGGTAGTACACTACGAACAGGATCAGCAGACCGAAGATGGTCAAACGGTAGTCGGTGATGTCGCTGATGCGGTGGGAAAAGACGCTGAGCCCGACCGTGAACGCCAGGGGAATCGCCACCTGGCGCGGGCTCAGCCGCTTGCGCGCCAAGCCATAGGCCGAGTACACCACCGCAAACGCCGCGAGCCCCAGGGCGATCTGGCGGAACAGGCCGATATCCGCCAGCACGTTGGGCAGCATGACGATGATGATGGCGCCCAGGATCGGGCCGCTGCGGGTCTTGCGTCCGCCCATGATGAGCGCCAGCAGAAACTGAATGGTGAGGTGGAAGCTATAGGTGTCGGGGGAGATGTATTCCTCGGAATAGACGAACAGGCTGCCCGCCAGGCCGGCCAGGGCGGCGCTGATCACGAAGGCGTACACCTTGTAGCGGTAGACGCTCACCGCCATGCAGTCGGACGCCACCGGGCTGTCGCGCAGGGCCTCGAACGCCCGGCCCAGGTAGGACTTTAGAATGCGGTGCACCACCACGATAGTGAGTACGAGCAGCGCCATCACGATGTAGTAATACTCCCCCGAGTTCAGGCGATGGCCGAAGAACGACGGCTTGTCCATGGTGATGCCCATGGGCCCGTTGGTGAGGAAGGTCATCTCGTTGATCAGGATCTGCACGATGGTGCCGAAGGCCAGGGTGACCATGGCCAGGTAGGGGCCGTTCACCCGCAGCGCGGGCAGCGCCAGGATCAGGCCGAACACGGCGCTGACCGCGATGGCCGCCGGCACCGTCAACACGAATGGGGCCCCCAACTGGAAATTGAGCACGCCGGCGGTGTAGGCGCCGACGCCGAACAGCGCCGCGTGGCCGAGGGAAACCTCGCCCACATAGCCCACCACGAAATCCAGCCCCAGCAGCAGGATGGCGTAGATGCCGATGACCACCATCAGATGGACATAGTACGGGTTGGGCCAGAGGTGGGGCAGCATCGCCAGCCCGGCCAGCCCCGATATGACGAGAACCTTCTTGGTTGCGCTCATGCTCATACTTTCTTGATGACCGTTTTGCCGAACAACCCGGCGGGCTTCACCGCCAGCACCAGCAGCAACAGCACCAGCCCGGGCACGTCCTTGTAGCCGGTGGAGATATAGTAAGCGGTGGTGGTCTCGGCGATGCCCAGGATCAGACCACCGACGATCACCCCCACGCCGCTGTTCAGCCCGCCGATGATGGCCACGGCGAACGCCTTGAGCCCCAGCACCGCGCCCATCTCGGCACCGGCCAGGGTGATCGGGGCCACCAGCACCCCGGCGAAGGCCGCCGTCATGGAGCTCAGGGCGTAGGAAAAGGTGATCACCAGGTTGGTGTTGATCCCCATCAGCCCGGCCGCGTCCAGGTCGCTGGCGGTGGCGACGAACGCCTTGCCGTAGATCGAGCGCCGGTTGAACAGTTCCACCGCCAGCATCATCAGCAGCGCGCCGCCGATCACCATCACCTGCATCGGCACCATGTGAACGCCGAGCACGGTGAACGGGGTCTGCGACACCGGTGAAGGGAAAGGCAACTGGTCGTGCCCCCAGATGTTCTCGGCGACGTTCTTGAAGATGATGCCCAGGGCGATGGTGGCCATGATCCAGCCGAACTCCGACTTGCTCTTGATCGCCGGGCGCACCGCCACCCGCTCCACCACCGCGCCCTGCACCGCGCCGAACAGCATCACGATGGGCAGCATCAGCCAATAGTTCATATGCCCGACCAGGCTCAGCCCGACCAGGGCGCCCAGCATCAGGGCCTCGCCCTGACCGAAGTTCAAGGTGCGCGATGTCGCGAATGTCAACTGGTAACCGAAGGCGATGACGGCGTAGATCATGCCCACGGCCACACCGCTGCCCAGCAACTGAGACAGGACGTCCATGAAACGCTACTCCCCAATAAACAAGAGCCGGGCGCAAGCCCGGCTCATTTTCACTGCCCAGGTTCTGCCTGATCCTGCCGAAACATCGCCGAGAGGCTTACTTGGCCCGCTTCGCGTCCGCCGGATAGGCGTAGATCACGCGCCCGCCCTTGACCTCGCCCATCACCACCTCGTCCTTGCCGATGGCCTCGTGGTTGTCGTGGGTGTAGGGGCGCCTGTAAACGGCGATCACCCCCGCCACCGGCTGCTTCAGGTTCTCCAGCGCCTCGCGGACCTTCACCCCGTCGGTGCCGCCCGCCTGCCGGATGGCAGCCGCCAGCAGGTACATGGCGTCGTAGCCCTGGGCGGCGGATACCGGGGAGGGGATACGTTCCACGTGGTACGCCTTCTGGTAGGCCGCGATGAATTGCTTACGCTTGGGGGTGTTGCCCTCCTGGATGAAGGTCTGGGGCATGCGCGCGCCCTCGCCGTTCTTGCCCGCGTTGTCGATGAAATTGGACATGGAAAGGGTCCAACTGCCGATCATCGGCACCCTCCAGCCCAGCTTCGCCATGTCGTTGGCGATATGCGCCAGCTCGGGCCCGATGCCGTAGGTGAGAACCGCCTGGGCGCCGGCGCCCTTGGCCCGCAGCAGTTGCGCGGTCATGTCCACGTCGCCGATATTGAATTTCTCCTCCGCCACCGGCTTCATTCCCTTCTTGGCCAGGGCCTTCTCCAGGTCCTCGCGGCCCAGTTGCCCGTAGTTGGTGGAATCGGCAAAGATCGCCACCTTGGTGAAATGCCGCTTGTCAACCGCCTCTTCCTCGATCATGGCCGACTGGATCTGGTCGTTGGCAGAGGTGCGGAAGATATAGTTGTCGGGGTAGCGGGGCGGCAGGAACTGGGCGGTGATCTCAGAGCCGGTGGCCACCGCGTTCATGACCGGGATCCTGGCGTTCTCGTAGAAGCGCTGCGCCGCCAGGGCCACCCCGGTGTTGATGAAGCCCACAGTCGCCACCACCCGCTCCCGGTTGATCAATTCCTGGGCCACCTGCACCCCGCGCTCGTTCTTGGCCTCGTCGTCCCGTTCGATCAGTTGGATCTGGCGCCCCAGGACCCCGCCCTTCTGGTTGATCTCGGCCGCCGCCAGCTTCACCCCGTCGCGCATACTGACGCCCATCGGGGAAGAACCGCCGGTAAAGGGTCCGGAAAGGCCGATCTTGATCGGTTCGGCCGCGAAGGCCGCGGACGAAGCGCATACCGCAAGAGCGGCAATTAGGGATTTAAGCCTGACATGCATGATTGAATCTCCTTATTTCCTCGTTCTGGGCGTTAACACCATTCCGCGCCGCGGGGCGTGCCACTAAGGTTGCCGCCCTCTCCTCGCGCATCCGTGATCGCTTTTCGTAATATGAAAACCGATACTACGGTGCGGAACATGGTACCCCATAATGTTCTTCCCATCAATACGGAGCTTAACCAAACAGCGGCAATTATCTAATTGATTTTAAATGGTTTGTTAAAATATCTGGTTTAGACATCGTCAAAATCTTCCCCCGTCAGCACGATCAGCATCCGGTACGGGCCGTGGGCGCCCAGGGTGACCGTCTGCTCGATGTCCGCGGTGCGCGACGGCCCGGACACCAGATTCACCGCCCGCGGCGGCACCCCCCGCTCGGCACGCAGGAGATCCCAGGCGTCCTCCATGGCGGGGACGATGCGTGCCGCCGGCAGCACGGCGACATGGGTCTCCGGCAACAGGCTCACCGTCGCCGGGGTGTCCTCTCCCGACAGGAGCATCAGGGTGCCGGTCTCGGCAATGGCGCAGAAGGCGCCGGTAATGCCCACCATGTCGCCGGCCCGGGCCGGCCGTGCCGCGGCCCGGACGCCGCTTGCCGCCCAGGGGAGCCCCGCCAGATCCGGCCAGCACACCGTTTCGGTTCCCAGCCCATGGGCGGCGAGATAGGCCGCCACTGCCGCCGGGACAGGCCCCGGCGCGGGGACCTCCAGCACCGTGCTGGAAAGGCGCTCGGCCTGTTCCCTGAAACGGGGCACCAGATCCGGGGCCCGGCGCGGCACCGGCCCGCGGGGGTGGCGTTCGATGTACCCGTCCACCGCCCCATTCGCGCCGGCCTCCGCGCCATGCCCAAGGCCCGCGGCGATGCGCGCCAAGATCCGCTGCCGCGCGCTCATCGCCGGCCCCGCTCGCGGTAGAGGTCGCGGAAGGTGCGGCCCGGGGGGGCCGGCATGTCGCGCCCCGCGCTCCAGCCGGCGGCCCCGGGCAGGCGGTGCAACAGCCTGTCCTTGCCGCCGGCCCGGGCCAGCAGCCAGGCCGCGGCGCGCGTCCCGACGGCATACAGGGTGGCGCGTTTGGCGGTCCAGGCCCAGAGCCGCAGGGCCAGCCGCTCCCGCCAGGGGCGCAGCCCCCGCTCGGTCTGCCGTTCCCGCAGGCGCCGCAGCAGGTCCGGCAAGGGGATGCGGACCGGGCACACGGCGCCGCAGGCACCGCACATGGTGCAGGCGTGGGGCAGATCCAGCGCGTTTTCCAGGCCCTGGTAGGCCGGCGTCAGGACCGATCCCATCGGCCCCGGGTAGACCCAGCCGTAGGCATGCCCCCCCACGTTCTGGTACACCGGGCAGTGGTTCATGCAGGCCCCGCAACGGATGCAGCGCAGGATGGACTGCAGTTCGTCCCCCAGCAGGCGGCTGCGGCCATTGTCCAGGAGGATCACGTGCATCTGCTCGGGGCCGTCGGGGTCGCGCTCCCCCTTGGCGCCGGTGAGCAGCGAGACATAGTTGGTGATGGCCTGCCCGGTGGCGGAACGGGGCAGCAGGCGCAGCAGGGTGGCAAGGTCCTCCAGGGTGGGCACCACCTTCTCGATGCCGGTGATGACCACGTGCACCCGGGGCAGGGTGGTGACCAGCCGTCCGTTGCCCTCGTTGGTGACGATCACGGCCGAGCCGGTCTCCGCCACCAGGAAATTGGCCCCGGAGATGCCCATGTCGGCCCCGAGGAAGGCCGGCCGCAGCACCTCCCGCGCCTCCCGGCACAATTCGGCGATATCCGTCTTGCGCGGCGTATGGTGCTTTTCGTGAAACAGCTCCGAGATCTCTTCCTTGCTCTTGTGCACCACCGGGGCCACGATGTGGGACGGCGGCTCCTGGGCGAGTTGCAGGATGTATTCCCCCAGGTCGGTTTCGGTGACCCGGATGCCGGCCTGTTCCAGGGCGTGGTTGAGCCCGCATTCCTCGCTCACCATGGACTTGGACTTGGCTGCCGTGCGCACCCCGTGGGCTGCGGCGATTTCGACCACGATGCGGTTCGCGTCGGCGCCGGTCTCCGCCCAGTGCACGTGGGCGCCGCGCGCGATGGCCTCCCTCTCGAAGCGCAGCAGGTAGCCGTCCAGGTCGGCCAGTGCGCGCTCCCGCACGGCAGCGGCGGCATCGGCGAGCGAGTCGAAACCGTCGAGTTCCGCCAGCGCCGCCGCCCGGCCGTCGACGAATTTGTCCTGCAGCCGGCGCAAGGCCGCCTGCAGCTTGACGTCGCCCAGCTTCTGGGCGGCGCGATGCTTGAATTCCCCGGCGCTGCATTCCATCAGTCCTGCCCCTCTTCTCCGGCCAGCAGCTCGGCGATATGGAGCACCCGGGTGGTATGGTTCCCGCGCCGCCGCAGGCGGCCCTCGATGTTGAGCAGGCAACCCAGATCGCCGCCGGCCAGAGCATCCGCTCCGGTCGCCTCGCCGTGGTCGCACTTGTGGTCCGCCATGCGCGCCGAGATGTCGCCGAACTTCAGCGAGAACGTGCCGCCGAAGCCGCAGCAGGTGGTCGATTCCCGCATCTCCACCAGGCGCACCCCGGGCATCTTGGCCAGCAGCGCCCGCGGCTGCCGGCTGATCCCAAGCTCCCGCAGCCCGGAGCAGGAATCGTGATAGGTCAGGGAGCCGGAAAAGCGCCCCGGCACCCGCTCCAGCTTCATCACGCTCACCAGAAAGTCCGTCAGTTCGTAGGTGCGCCGGCAAAGGGGCTCCAGTTCGGCGAGGATCTCGGGCTCGGCACGGAACAGGTCGGGATAGTGGGTGCGGATCATGCCGGCACAGGAGCCGGAAGGTGCGACCACATAATCGCAGCCGGCGAACTCCTCCATGAATTTCAGGGCCAACCCCCTGACCGCCTTGGCGTCGCCCGCATTGTAGGCCGGCTGGCCGCAGCAGGTCTGGGTCTCCGGCACCACCACCCGGCACCCGGCGTGCTCCAATAGTTTCAGGGCCGAAAAGCCGATGCTGGGCCGCATCAGGTCCACCAGACAGGTCACGAACAGGCCGACACGCATCACTGAGATCTCCGCTCCGCGGTGAAAAGCGCCGCCCGCGGGTGGTCTCCAGGGGCAGGCATTGGTAGGTTAAGGCTATTGACGCCTCATGCATTAGGATTCATTATTATTTTGAATAATGATCCAGCTTTTCACAACATGCAATGCGGGCGCGCCGCCCGCCTCTCCCCTATCACGGCCCGGCGACGGCCTCAGATGGCACGATATATTTTGAGCGAAACGGAATCCAGATCGTCGATCCAGGTGATCGACCGCATGATGAGCCTGCTGGACGCGCTGGCCGGCCATGCCGAACCGGTCGGCCTGAAGCAGTTGGCGCGGCTGACCGGGCTGCACCCTTCCAGCGCCCATCGCATCCTCAACGTGATGGTGGAAAAGCGCCTGGTGGAACGGGTGGAGCCCGGGACCTACCGCCTGGGCATCAAGCTGCTGGAACTGGGCAACCTGGTCAAGTCCCGGCTCAACGTGCGCCAAGTGGCGCTGCCGTTCATGCAGAAGCTGAACGAGGAACTGGGCGAGACCGTGAACCTGATCCTGCGCCAGGGCGACGAGGTGGTGTACGTGGAGCGCACCTTCAGCGGCAAATCGATGATGCGCGTGGTCCAGCTCATCGGCGCCCGCGCCCCGCTGCACATCACCGCCGTGGGGAAGATATTCCTGGCCGCCGACGGCCCCGACGGCTGCGCGAAGTACGCCAGGCGCACCGGACTGCCGGCCTTTACCGAGCACACCATCACCGGCCTGGAAGAATTGTGCGCAAAAGTGGGGCAGGCCCGCCGCGACGGCTTCGCCTTCGACGATGAAGAAGCCGAGAAAGGCGTGGGCTGCATCGGCGCCGGGATCTACGACGCCAGCGGCAGGCTGGCTGCCGGGCTGTCCGTTTCCGCCCCGGCGGAAAGGCTGAACAAGGCCTGGGCGGCAAGGGTAAAGGAAAGCGCGGACGAGATATCCCGCGCCCTGGGCTACAAGGGAAAGTGACGCCCTGGCCGCCGCGTGAACCGGCGCCCCCTGCCGTGCCCGGATCATATTCCGTGCTGTAAGTTTCGTGTAAACTTTGCGGCGTATCATGGATTCCGGATATTCAGGATATTCTAATCCATTTATAAATCTGACCACCGCGTAAGGAGATAACCATGAAGCTGGGCACAGCCGCAAGGAACGCGACCGCAGGGTTCCTGTTTCTGCAAGCATTGGTGTTTTTTTCCAGCAACAGCGCATTCGCCGTCCCCAGTTTCGCGCGCCAGACGGGCCTGACGTGCGCGGCCTGCCACGTAGGCTTTCCGGAACTCACGCCGTTCGGGCGCATGTTCAAACTGAACGGCTATACCATGAAATCGGCAAACGCCCCGAAGTGGCTGCCCCTGGCGGTGATGATCCAGGCCTCGGTCACCTCCACCCGGAATACTACGGGCGTGGCGGACAGCTTCCCGCGGGACGGGGACCTGGTGGCGCAACAGGCGAGCCTGTTCTATGCCGGCCGCATCACCGACAAGACGGGGGCCTTCGTCCAGTGGACCTATGACGGGGTCGCGCACCACAGCAACCTCGACAACACCGACCTCCGTTACGCCGACAAGTACGCGGGCAAGGGCACCGACCTGATCTACGGCTTCACCCTGAACAACAACCCCACCTCCCAGGACGTGTGGAACTCCACCCCGGCCTTCGGCTATCCCTATGCGGCGTCCAGCGTCGCCAACGGGCCGGCCGCCGCCACCCTGATCGACGGCGGACTGGGACAGCAGGTGGCGGGGCTGGGTGCCTACGCCTACTGGAACAAGACGCTGTACGGGGAACTGAGCGCCTACCGCACGGCGGACCAGGTGTTCTCCGTGCTTCGGGCCGGCCAGGATACCGCCACCTCCGGCGGGGTCGCCGCGTTGGACGGCTACAACCCCTACTGGCGCCTGGCCCTGACCCGCGAGTGGGGCCCACACTCGGTGATGGCCGGCACCTACGGCATGGTAGCCGACGTCTACCCGGATAACCTGAACCCCAGCGGGCCCACCGACCGGTTCAAGGACATCGCCTTCGACGCCCAGTACCAGTACCTGACCGAGCCCCACAGCTTCACCGCCCAGGCCACCTGGATCCACGAGAAGACCGACTGGAACGCCAGCTACCCCGCGGGCGGGGTGGACAACCCATCGTCTTCCCTGAACACCTTCCGCGCCAACGCGACCTACTACTATCAGCGCAAGTACGGCGCCACCCTGTCCTACTTCTCCACCACCGGCGACACCGATGCCACCCGTTGGAGCCCCGCGGCCGTCACCGGCAGCGCCAACGGCAGCCCGGACAGCAGCGGCTACATCATGGAGGCGGACTACCTGCCGCTGCAAAACGTGAAGCTGGCGCTGCAATACACCGCCTACCAGAAGTTCAACGGCGCCAGCACGAACTATGACGGGTACGGCAGAAACGCCTCCGACAACGACACCCTGTACCTGCTCGGCTGGTTCATGTTCTAACACAGCCCCACCGCCCCGCGGCGACCCGTCGCCGCGGGGGCATCACCGCCCTGCCGATGGTCCGAACAACAGTGAACAACAGGGGACAGACCACGGTTTTCGTCAGTTGGTCATCAACGAAGGCGCGGGTAGAGTAGAGAACAGGAACACTACGTTCCTGCCCTCCCTCATCAAACCGTGCATGCGGTTTTCCCGGCTCGGCTTCTCCAGTTCGTTTACGAGGCTACTCATGGGTTCACTTGCGTTACGGCCTGCTACCTTGCTGTTTGGAAACTCACGACCCCGCGTTACCACGACGCCGCTTCCTCATGCTACCAAGGCGTACGGACAACTCCTTGGGCGGGACTCTAACCCACTGGATTTACTGCTGTTACTGCGAACGGTCAGGTCTTGCATTACAACAAGGCAAACGGAACCGCCGCGAGAACCCGGGCTTGCCTCTCCGATTGCTACCGGCCGGAACGAAAGTTGCCGGGTGGGATTCACCCCCGCGGGAAGACGGCGTCTTTGCACGGCGCACTGAAATATCCGGGCTAATATACCGGAACAAGGCTGTAACCCTGGGCCTGATAGCCGATCGCGGAAATGAAACCGTTACCGACAGGGTGCACCTCCGGGATCAGTTCGGTGGGCGGGATGTCCATCCCCTTCAGTGCTACTCCACAAGCCTCCGTCCGGATATCCATCTCGTTGAGTTTCCTGATGGCTGTCTGGATCTGGGAAACGGCCCGTTCATCCTTGTAGGAGATGCCGCGCCGGTCTTTGGTCAGGAAGGCGACCGTAGGTCCAATGACCACGACCACGATGTGGGGCTCCACACCTTGCTTTGACATGCTTTTATCGGTCGTCTGGATGGTTTCGAGGACGCGGGCTACCCGACCCGGGTTGTCAACGTCTATCATGAACACGCCCTTGGCCGAGTGCAGGCCCTGCAGCGCGGCGGCATCCTGGAGGTCTGCAGCGTGAGCATCCGGTAGCGTGAGCAGTCCGCTGCAAAGTAGCGACATAACGGCAAGCAATAGTCTGCGAATGTTCATCGGTTACGCTCCTGATATGTAGTGCCATGAGAGCCTGGCCCCTTTTTGTTTTTGTTTTGCTACTGTGTCGCCTGTCGGCGGAAATTCCCGTTGGAATTCGGCGAGTTTATGTCGGCTTTTCCTGGCCTTTTTTGGTGATCCGCCGCGGCGCCGGCTTCCCCTGCGCGGCCAGCGCGATTTCCAGTGCAGTTTCCAGGCGAACCAGCCGCATCGTCAAATCCTCGATCCGCGCCTGCTGATTCTTGATTGTATCCGCCATGCGCTCCACCTTGTCGTTCATCTTGATGACGGTGGTGAACGCGTCCCACAGTTTTTCGGACAACCCCATCAGGCGGCCTCCCGCTCGCCATGGCGGGCCTCGATTTCGGCGATGCGCTTCTCCGAGGCATCGACATAGGCCAGCGCCTCGTCAATGGCGCGCTCGGCCTGGAGGGTGGTCTTCACCACTTGGGCAAGCAGGCCCTTCAGCAAGGCGTCGTCCTCCTCCGGGCTGTAAGCATCCCCGGCGCGGCGCAAGTACTCGCCGGTGGACAGACCCGCCGCCTTGGCACGGGCGGTTAGTCGCTCCTTCTGCGTTTTGGTCACCAGGACCGGAATACGTTCGGTTGCGGTACTCATGAGCCTGCTCCTATGTTCATGGTCGGCACATGAACAGTATAGCGCGTCTTTCGGCACGTCGCATTCCAAGCCTTAAGCGTAGGGGGCGCGGCGGGAGGCGACGCTGGCCAAAGGCTACAACTGCTTCAGCAGCGCCTTGGCTTGCTCCTCCTGGGGGAATTTCTGGCCGGATGCCAGCACCTTCTCCAACTGGCTGCGCGCCTTGGCCTTGTCGCCCGACTTGGCCAGGGCAACCCCGTAGTGATAGCCGACCTCCGGGTTCCTGGGAGCCGCCGCGGCGGCCTTCTGCAGCACCTCCAAGCCGCGCGCGGTGTTGCCCTGCTGCACCAGAATCCAGCCCAGGGTGTCGCCGATGACGGCGGCGTCCGGCTTGAGCTTGTAGGCCTGCTCCGCCGTCGCCAGCGCCCGCGGGTCTTTTTCCTGCTGATAGAGCCAGGCAAGGTTGTTCAGCACCAGGAGGTTGTTCGGAATCCTCTGCAGAATGAGTTGGTACTGTTCGATGGCCTGCTTGTTGTGACCCGCCGTCATGTAGGTCTGAGCCAGATAACCGCGCGCGGCAAGGTCGTTGGGCTGTTCCTTCAGCCACTGGAGCAGGCCGCTGTCGGCTTTTTTTACATCGCCGGCGAGGCTCAGGGCCTGGTGCACCTTGATGGCGAACAAACCGGTCTTCCCGAGCGCCAAGGCCGTCCCGTAGGCCTTTGCCGCCTCGGCATATTTCTTTTGCGCCATCAGGATATCGCCTTCCAGCGCGAAGCCGGCCGGCGATTTGGCGGACCGTTTCTGGATCCCCCGGGCAGTGTTCAGCGCATCCGCATACTTGCCGCCCTGCACCTCCAGCGAAATCAGGGCGGCCTGTGCCTGGAGATAGTCCGGGTTGAGTTGCAACGCCTGGTTGAGGGAGGCCTCCGCCCCGTCCGGATTTTTGGTCGCGGCCTGGACCGACGCCAGCTTGTAATAGGCCAGCGGCGATTTCGGGGCCAGGTCGCTCAGCTTCTGGTAGGTTTCAAGGGCACCCTCCTTGTCGCCGGCGGCAAATTGAGCCGTGCCAAGCAAATCCAGGGCATCGGGGTTTTTGGGGTTGGCGCTTTGGGCGTCGCGGGCCAGTTGCAGCGCCCGCCGCGGATCATTTTTCTTGAGATAGTACCCGACCAGCAGTTGCTTTGGCCGCAGGGCGGAGGGATTGGCCTTGGCCGCCCGATCCAGCCAGGCGACGGCGTCTTTTTCGTCGCCGGCCAGATTGGCCAGGGCCAGCATGGCCTGGAGATTGTTCTTGTCCTTGGCGAGGATGGCCTGGAAGCGCTTGCGGGCCGCCTGGGGATTCTTGTCCAGGAGGTCGAGTTGCGCCAGGTTCATCGCCGCTGCAACGTAGGTGGGCTGTAGCGCCAGCGCGTGCTCGAAGTTCTTGCGGGCATTGGCGAAATCCTTCTTGCCGACGTAGGCGGCGCCCCGGAAATTGTACACGATCGGGTTGTTGGGCAGCTTCTTGTCCAGGGCGTCGATGGCGGCAAGCGCTTGGTCGTAGTCCTTCTTGGCGAGATAGTTCAAGATCAGGACGGTATCCGCCTGGTACTGGCCGGGATCCTGCTGGGCGGCGGACTCCAGTTCCGCGACGGCCCGGGCCGGATCTCCCCCGGCCAGCAGACTGACGCCCAACTGGGTGCGTAGCGCCGCGTTTTTCGGGTCGATCTGCGCTGCCTTATCCAGATACTGGCTCGCCTTGGCGAAGTCGCGCGTGCTGAGGGAGGCCTCGCCCGCCAGGGCCAGCGCCTGGGGATCCTGGCCTGTTTGGGCAAGCAGGGGCTTCAGGGTAGCCAGCGCGCGGGCAGGGTGCCCCATCTTGATCTGCGTTGCCGCCAGGAGCTTAAGGGCATAACCGCTGTTGGGAAATTGGGCCAGGAACTTGTTGGTGTACGTCTCGGCCTGCTCGTATGAACCCAGCGCATAGGCCACCGCCCCGGACAGCAGGACGCTCGGCATATGGTCCGGCGCGAATCTCAGGACCTCCTGGAGGTTATCCCGCGCCGCCGAGTACTTGGCCTGGCGGAAATCGAGCAGGGCCTGCATGTACCGAATCATGAGATTTTTGGGCGCCGTCTTGCGCGCCGCGCCGATTTCCGACTGGGCGGCTTCGAACTTGCCGGCGGCAAGATAGATCGAGGCCAAATCCATGTGGGCGGCGATGTTGCCTTCATCCACTTTCAGGGCTTGCTGATAGGCCTTGATCGCCTCGTCCGTCTTCCCCTGGGCACGCAGCAGGTCGCCCTTCATCAACCAGGCCTCGACATTCCTGGGCGATTTCCCCAGCGCGAGCCCCACCTGGCGCAACGCCTCGTCCGGATTCCGGTCCGCCGCAGCCAGACGCGCCATGCCCAGGGTAGCGTCTGCGAACCCGGGCGAGATCTGCAGGGCGGCCTCGAAGGAAGCCCGGGCCTCCTGTTTTTGGCCCAAGGCCAGTTGGGCGTCCCCGCGGAAGGTCAGCACGCCCGCTGCGCCTTCCCCTTTAGCGTCCGCAGGCGGCTTGATTTCATCGAGGACCTTCCGGTAAGCGCCCTGCCCGAGCAGGGCACGCGCCAGAGCGGCGTCTATCTGGTCCCGCGGGTAGCCCAGTTGCTGCGCCCTGCGCAGCTCCTTTTCGGCGGACGGGAAATTCCCGGTCTCGTTGTAGATCGTCCCCAGCAGGTACCGGGCTTCTTTGTTGTCGGGGCTTTTCTGCAGGGAATTCTTCAACTGGATCACCGCGGCCTTGTTATCCCCCTTGGCATGGGATTGCTGCGCGTCCTGGAGATAGCCCTGGCTCGACTCGTTTTTGCCGCAGCCGCCCAGCATCAGCAGCGACACGGCCAGGGCCGCCGCCGACCGCTTGAAAGTGTCCAACCTTCTGGCGTTCGAATGCATCACGTTTTTCCTCCTGAGATGGGCCGCTTGGCATCGCCCCCGTTGAGTATAGCAAGCGCCCTGGAAGCCGTCGCACTCATGCCGGCCCGCCGGACGTCGCCTTTCCTTGCTGCTTCAACCCAAAACGATTGAGCAGATCGTACAGGGTGGGGCGGCTTATCCCGAGCAGCTCGGCGGCCTGGGCAATGTTGCCGTTGGCCCTGCCCAGCGCCCGGGTTACGGCGCTACGCTCGGCCTCGTCCCTCACCTGGCGCAGGTTGAGGGGCGCGGGTGCGGTTTCGCTGTGGCTCAGGCCGAGATCGGCCGCGCTCACCTGGGCCCCGTCCGCCATGATCACGGCGCGCTTGATGACGTTCTCCATCTCGCGCACGTTTCCCGGCCAGGCATGGTTCTCGATGGCCGCCAGCGCCTCCTGGGTGAAACCCCGCAGGGAACGCCCCTGCTGCCGGCCGAACTTGTCCAGGAAGGCATGCGCCAGCAGGGCCGCGTCCCCCTCCCGCGCCCGCAGGGGCGGGATCTGTATGGTGATTTCGCTGATCCGGTAGTAGAGGTCCTCGCGGAAGCGGCCGGCCTCGATGTGTTCCGCCAGGTTCTGGTGGGTGGCGCACACCACCCGCACATTGACCGGGATTTCGCCGCGCCCCCCCAGCCGCTCCACCACCCTTTCCTGCAGGAAGCGCAGCAGCTTCGGCTGCAAGGCCACAGGGAGATCGCCGATTTCGTCCAGGAACAGGGTGCCCCCGGCGGCGTATTCGATCTTGCCGATGGTCTGCTTGGTGGCACCGGTGAACGCCCCTTTCTCGTAGCCGAACAGTTCGCTCTCCAGCAGGGTTTCGGGGATGGCGGCGCAGTTGATGGCCACGAACCGCTTCTCGGCGCGGGTGCTCAGCCGGTGCAACGCGCGCGCCAGCAATTCCTTGCCGGTGCCGCTGTCGCCCCGGACCAGCACGGTGGCATCGGAGGGGGCGACCTTCTCCAGGGTGCGGCAGACTTTGAGCATCTGCGGGTCCGAGGTGATCACGCCCTGCATCGGCGAGTCGTCCTGACGCAGCAGCAGGCGGCGGTTTTCCGACTCCAACTGGTGCAGCCGGAAGGCGCGTCCCACGATCAAGCTCAGGATTTCCGCCTCGAACGGTTTCTGGTAGAAATCGTAGGCGCCGATGCCGATGGCACGCACGGCGTTGTCGCGGTCCTGGTTTCCGGTCACCACGATCACCTTGGTGGCCGGGGCAAGCGCCAGGATCTGTTCCAATGCCGCCAGCCCTTCGCTCGCCCCGCCCTGGTCGGGAGGCAGGCCCAAATCGAGCAGGACCACCGGCGGCTCGAAACGCCTGACGTGGGCAAGCGCGCTTTCCCTGTCGCCCGCCACCAGCACCTCGTAGCTGTCCAGGCTCCAGCGCACCTGTTTCTGCAGGCCGACATCATCCTCGACCAGCAGCAGCGTCTCTTTCGTCGCGCTCACGATCCTGCCTCCTGTTCCAATAGCGCCGCGTCCCCGTCCCCGTTTTCCCGGGCCAGCGGCACAATGATCTGGAATAGCGTGCCCCGGGACGGGGCGCTGGTGACCTGAACCCGCCCCCCCAGTTCACGGATATATTCGCGGCATTCGTGGGCGCCGATCCCCATGCCCGAGCCCTTGGTTGAATCGAACGGGCGAAACAGCCGCTCCTGGATGAATTGTTCGTCCATGCCGCTGCCCGTATCCTGGATTTCGATCTTGGCACAGCCGCCTTCGGCCGCCAGCCGCACCTCCACCTCGCCGTCGTAAGGGGTCGCTTCGCCGGCATTTTGCACGATATGCCCGATCACCCGCAGCAAGCGCTCGCGGTCGGCCGTCACCCGGAACCCGTCCCCCACGACCTTCAGCTCGGGCCGCGGCTTCAGGCTCGCCTTTTGTTTGACCGTCTCGCGCAGCAACTCGGCCAGGTCCACCTCGGCGGCGTGCCCCGGGGAGGTTCGGCCGCGCAGTTCGCCCAACAGCCGGTTCATCTTCTCTACCGAGTTTTCAACAGTACTGATCATGTCATCCAGAAACTCCGGATTGTCCCGATGCCTCTCGGCATTGGACAGCATCAGGGACAGTTGGGCCACCAGGTTCTTGAGGTCGTGCACCACGAACGCCGACATGCGGTTGAAGGAATCGAACTGGTGCGCGACCACCAGTGCCTCGGCGGCTTGCCTCTGGGCCAGGAGGCTCGCCACCTGATAGCCCGCGGTCTTGAGCAGGTCACTGACTTCCCAGTTGAAGTGCGCCTTGCCGCGCGAGCGCGCCAGGACAACGAAGCCCAGCAGCCGTTCTTGCAGCATCAGGGGCACCACCAGCCAGGCCCGGGGAAGTGAAAGCAGCCACGGCGGCAGCGCCAAATCCCCGTACATCTCGGGGGTGTTCTTGTACTCCTCCAGGCTGATCACCCACTGCCGCTTTTCCAGGAAGCGGACCAGCGGCCCGTCGGCCGGCTCGCCGGCGTCCTCGGCGGTCATGTTCCACTGCGCCCGTTTGACATATCCGTCCGTGCCCTCCTGCATCCATAGGCCGCCGCCCGGGCTTTCCACCAGTTGCGCCAGCGCCTTCACCGCCGACTCCCCCAACGGCCGCCCCGGATCCCCCTCGGACAGGGTACGGATCAGGCGCAGCCATTCCTCCCGGTAGTCGTAGCGGTAGCTGAAAAAGTGCTTGCTTAAGAATACCTTCAGTTGTGCCCGCATGGTGCCGGAAAACAGCAGCACCAACAGTAACAGCAGCGCCCCGAACAGGAAGGCGGCCTGCAGCACCGTGCCCCAGGTCCCGCCAAAGGCCCGGAGGGCATACCCGGCGGCCGCCATCACCAGCAGATAAACGCCGGCACCCAGGAGGGTCGCCGAATGGAACACCATGCGCCTGGAGACGTGGACGTCCAAAGTCCATTGCGGGTTGCGCGCCGCGGACACCATGATCAACGGGGCGACCAAGGCGTTCACGAAGCCGCGCGCGGCCCACACCCCCTGGTCGATGTGCCTGAAAAGCATCGCGTCCGAGTACAGAAAGAAGTCATACGCGAACATGCCGCCGACCCCGAGGCACAAAAACTTTATACCCCAGCGCCGCTCGGGGTGGGCATTGCGGAACAGCTGTTCCACCAGGGCCATTCCGGTTACCGCCAGGATCACCCTGCTCAGGATGTCGGTCACGAAGCGGCCCTGGCCCGCCTCCTGCCTTCCGGCCACATGGAAATAAACCGTCGCGGCCAGCACCAGCAGGCAAAATCCCAGCAGCACCGCCGCTGTCAGCCGCAGCCGGGCACGAACGGCGGCGTCGGAAGGCCTAAGCGTCCACAGCAAGCTCCCCAGGACCAGAAACCAGGCGGCACTGCGCAGGACTTCCAGAGGATTCGTCAGGGCAGCCAGGCCATGATAAGGATGCGCCACCCCATAGGCCAGCACCCCGGCCCACACCGCCGAAACCATGCAGCTCCCCGCCAGCAGCGCCCCCTGGACGCTCCCGCGCCAGCCGGCCGCCAGCGCCAGGGCCAGCAGCGAAAAGGCCGCGGCGGCGGTAGCATAGCTCGCGGCGCCGATATTCATGTCCATCGGGCGGTCCCCTGCACGGCTATCGTGCGCCCTTGCCCCAAAGCACCACCTGGGCGGTCTGAAAGAGAATCATCAGGTCGAGGAACAGACTGTGATTCTTCACATAATATAAATCGTATTGTAGCTTTTCCAGGGACTCCCCCACCGATGCGCCGTAGCTGCACGACACCTGGGCCCAGCCGGTAATGCCCGGCTTGACGCTGTGCCTGCACGCATAATAAGGGCTTTCCTTGACCAGTCTGTCCACGAAATAGGGCCGCTCCGGTCGCGGCCCCACAAAACTCATCTCGCCTTTGAGCACGTTGAATACCTGCGGCAGCTCGTCGACGCGTATCTTGCGTATGATGCGGCCCACCCGGGTGGTGCGGTCGTCATTTTTTTGCGCCCACTTCGGCTTTCCGTCTTTTTCCGCGTCCGCGCGCATGCTGCGGAATTTCAGCACGGTGAAGCGCCTGCCGTCCTGGCCGACGCGCTCCTGGCGGTAGAGGATGGGAAAGCCGGTTTCCAGCAGGATGAGCAGCGAGGTCAGGACCATCACCGGGAGCGCGAGGAGCAACAGCCCGCCGCTGGCGCAAAGGTCGAATGCCCTCTTGATCAGGTCCCGCGCCAGACCGTTCTGGAACCCTTCGGACAGGATGATCCAGCTGGCGTTGAGGGACTCCAGTTGCAGCTGGCCGGTCTCGCGCTCGAAAAGTGTCGACAATTCGACGATCTTGATGCCCATCAGCTTGCATTCCAGCAGCTCGTCCACGGGAAGCCCGCCCTCGCGCCGATCCCGCACGGCGATGACGATCTCTTCCACCCTGTATTTTTCCACGATGGCGCGCAGGGGGGCGGTGTCCGGGAGGACCTCGGCATGGTCCACGTAATGGTGCGTGCCCTTCGCCGGCAGGTAGCCCACGATTTGCAGCCTGTGCGCCGGCGAGCCGTTCCGCAGCAGGGTTTCGATCCTGGCCGCCCGGCTTCCCGTGCCCAGCACCAGGATACGCCGTTTCAGCACCTTCAGGTCAGACCATCTAAAAATCAGCAGGCGCGACAGCGTCACCCCGCTCATGGCGGCAATGAACGACATCGCGAACACGCCGCGCCCCAGGAAGAACCCGGGGAACAGGTAAAATATCAGGCTCATGGCCACGAAGCCCACCATGAAACCGGCCCCCAGGCGCAGGATCACCGGGCCGACCCCGCCTCGCCATTCCGAGTATTGGTAGAGACCGAACATGGTCATGATGGACACCATCACGCCCGCGAAGACCAGCGCCTTGGGGAGCAATGGCCCCACCGAAGTCGGAATGTGCTGGCCCGCATCCATGAAGCGGGCGGAGGTCCCCGCGTATATTGACAGCATGAACAGCAAGGCGTCCACGGACACCAGCAGCACGATAGCCAGCGAAATGTAGTGGCGGAAAAAGCGGATCACGATAGGCTTACCCCAAGCGGCGAGAAGCCTGCAACCCAGGTCGCCGTGAATGGCGCTACGGTGTTCGGCAATGCCCGCGGCCCGCCGGCATGCCAGCCAACGGCCGCCGACCCTTGCCGCGTCGGGTGTCAGGGCAGGCAAACAGCACTCTTCCGCCCAAACTAGCAGCTTTCATGCCATGGCATGAAACGGCATTGGGGGGACTATACGGGGCGGACAGGGGGCGATCGGCAGCGGAAGGGCGAAACCCCGTGGCACGATCTCGACTAGGATGTCGAATTCTTAGCGTCCGCCAGCAGGGCTTCCACCTGTGCTAGTCTTGCGCGCTCCAAGGGTTTGCCATCGATGGGGCCCTTGGGGGCGACGCGCAAATCATCGGTGGAAAAGACGGCGATATCCATCGCGGCCCGCTCCCCGAACAGCGTAAACACGGGGACGACGCGCAGCGTCTCCCCGAAGCGGACTCGTCGTTCGCCCACCTTGTAGGGCATTTGCCGATTCAGCAGGAAAAGCTCCACGTCCTTCACGCTGTCGGTGAACAATTGCAGATTGATGTCCGAATGCCGGGCGGCGGTGCCGCTCAGCACCGAACCCGCGAGGTAGGGATTGAAGCGCTCCAGAACCCGCATCATCGCGACGGCCTGTTCCCTGAGTCGGCGCAGCCGGAGCGGGTGCTCGTCGCGCTGGTAGAGTTCGTGATGAAGCCGCAGCGCCTGCTCCACCTCTGCGTTGCTCGGCAAGCTATGGGTATCCGGTGCCCCAACCAGTCGTGCCGCCTTCCGCTTGGCCAAGGCATAGTCCTGCACGCCGTCTTCCGCGATGAGACGGGCCGCGGCTTGCGCAATGCGCTCCCGCATATGGGCCTGCCTGGAACTCTTCTCTTTTGCCATGCCCTCCGCCAGCCCCGCACCCGCCAACCATCCGGCAGGCGCCTAAAACAACTGGTCCTTGACCTCTTCGGATGGCCTT
The DNA here is from genome assembly GCA_021848325.1 of Pseudomonadota bacterium. Lineage (GTDB taxonomy): Bacteria > Pseudomonadota > Gammaproteobacteria > Burkholderiales > JAJZUU01 > JAJZUU01. Next base: position 39,331 of record JAJZUU010000012.1, read on the forward strand.
GCCGCCCCGGTACCTTGCGTCGCCGCGGCGCCTTGCTCGGGGGGAACGTTCTCCTGGTAGAAGAACTCCGTGAGCCCGTCCTGGCCATCCGGCTCGCGCAGACCGGTTTGAGGATCGATCTTGACGGCCACCACCCCCGGTGGAACGGCGAGGGTGCTTTCGGGGACCCCTTTCAGCACCTTGGCCATGTAATCCATCCATATGGGGAGAGCCGCCTGGGCACCGGTTTCGCGCCCGCCGAGAGAATGCGGCTTATCGAAGCCGATCCAGGCGATGGCGACCACGTTGGGCGGCTGGAAGCCGGCAAACCATGCATCCACCTGGTCGTTGGTGGTGCCTGTCTTGCCCGCGAGGTCTTGCCGTCCGAGTTGCATGGCCCGCGCCGCCGTCCCCCGCCGCACCACGTCCTGCATGATGCTGGTCATGATGAAGGCGTTGCGCGCATCGATCACCCGCTCCGCACCCTGCCCGGCCCGCTCCGGCTTGGCCTGGGCTATGGTGTTGCCGCGCTCATCCACTATGCGCTGGATATAGTAGGGCTTGACGCGATAGCCCCCGTTGGCGAAAACGGAGTATGCCGCCGCCATCTGGAACGGGGTGACCGAACCGGCCCCCAAAGCCATGGTCAGGTAGGGCGGCTGTTGGGCGGCGTCGAAACCGAAGCGGGTAATATAATCTTGGGCATAGGGTATGCCGATGGCCTGCAAGATCCTGATGGAAACCAGGTTCTTGGATTTGGCCAATGCCGTGCGCAGGCGAATGGGGCCCGCGTAGTCGCCTTCGTAATCCTTGGGCTCCCACAGCTTGCCGCCGGTTTCGGCCGGATCGATCAATATAGGGGCATCGTTGATGATAGTCGCTGCGGTAAACCCCTTCTCCAGTGCCGCCGAATAGATGAACGGCTTGAAGCTCGACCCGGGCTGGCGCCAGGCCTGGGTGACGTGGTTGAACTTGTTGCGCTCGAAATCAACCCCCCCGACCAGGGAGCGGACGGCCCCGTCTTCTGGGTCCAGGGAAATGAAGGCCGCTTCCACCTGGGGCAACTGGGCGATCTGCCAGCCTCCCTTTTCCCCTTCCATGACCCTGATCAGGGCACCTCTCCTGATGCGCGACTTTTCCGGAACCTTGTCCCCCAGCATGCGCTGGGCAAACACGAGTCCCTCTCCGCTAAGCCGCACCGTCTGGCCCCCTTTGACGTACGCCGTGACGCCCTTCCGGTCTACCGCCAACACCACCGCGGGCTGCAATCCGTGAACCGCGTCCACGTCTTGCAACGCGTCTTCCAGGGCGTCGTCGGGGGCAGCGCCGTCCGGCGGCAGATCGATGAAGCCCTCCGGCCCGCGGTAGCCATGACGCCGGTCATAGTCCAGGGCGCCTTTCCACAGGGCCTGGTCTGCCGCCTGTTGATCGCGCTTGCGGAGGGTCGTGTATACCTTGAAACCGCTGGTGTAGGCGGCGTCTTGGTAACGTTCGTACATGAACTGCCGGGCCATCTCCGCCACATAATCCGCGTTGACGTCGAAGGCGGGCTCGTTATGGCGCACCCTGAGCCGCTGGTGCAGTGCCCGCTCGTACTGCCCGTCAGTGATGTAACCGAGGGCACGCATACGGCGCAGCACATACTGCTGACGCTGTTTCGCTCGTTTGAGGCTGGCCACCGGGTTGTAGCGGGACGGCGCCTTGGGAAGGCCGGCCAATACCGCCATCTCGGCAAGACTCAGTTTGTCCAGGGGCTTGCCGAAATAGGTCTGGGCGGCAGCGGCAAACCCGTAGGCGCGCTGTCCCAGATAGATCTGGTTGATATAGAGTTCGAGGATACGGTCCTTGCTGAGGCTGTGCTCTATCTTCAGCGCGAGCAAGGCCTCGCTGAACTTGCGCGTCAGGGTTTTTTCCCGGGACAGGAAAAAGTTGCGCGCCACCTGCATGGTGATGGTGCTCGCCCCCTCCCGCGCCCCGCCGGCCGTAAGGTTGGCCAGGGCGGCGCGCACCACCCCCAGATAATCCACGCCGCCGTGCTGGTAAAAGCGCTCGTCCTCGGCGGCAAGAATCGCATGTTTCATCAACAGCGGCACGTTTTCTATCTTGACCAGCGCACGCCGCTCTTCGCCGAACTCGCCGATGAGCGCGCCGTCCACGGTGTAGACCCTGAGGGGGACCTTCGGCCGGTAGTCGGTGAGCGCGTCCAGGGACGGCAAGGTTGGATACACGAGTATCGCCGCCAACGCCGCCACCACCGCAGATAGACCGCCGAGCAGGAGCAGCCCCAGCACAGGATAATGCCACCAACGCCTGAACATCTAGTTCATTTCTCGCAAATCAGTTCTAAAGTTTTGGCAATTATAGGCGTTATCATCTAGCAAAAGAAATCCGTCGCATTGAAGGTGGCGAAAAATTAATTTACATCGCAAAAGGTTGCTGATAGCATTTAATGTAAATTATATTTAGCCGCACATAGTCAACCGTCCTAAAAAGGGGTTTCCCGTTGCAATTCGATTTCCTAAAAGTGAAATCGCCGGCCCTAATCGGCGTGGACATCAGTTCTTCCGCCGTGAAGATGGTCGAGATCAGCTCCACCGGGAAAAACCTATATCGCGTCGACCACTACGCCATCGAACCCCTTGCCAAGGAAGCGGTTGTGGATGGCAACATCATGAATCTCGAGGAGGTCGGGGAAACCGTCAAGCGCGCCTGGAAGCGCATGGGAACACGCATAAGGAATGTCGCCCTGGCGCTGCCCACCGCCTCCGTCATCACCAAGAAAATCATCCTTCCCGCCGCTCAGCGGGAAGAGGAAATGGAACTGCAGGTCGAGGCCGAAGCCAACCAATACATACCGTTCGCGCTGGATGAGGTCAATCTCGACTTCCAGGTGCTGGGGCCGGCCCCGAGCAGCCCGGACGAGGTGGAGGTCCTCATCGCGGCCTCACGCAAGGAAAAAGTGGAAGATCGCGTCGCGGCGGCGCAGGCCTCTGGACTGAAGGCGCTGGTGATGGACGTGGAATCCTATGCCGCGCAAAGCGCCTATGAACAGTTGATCGCCAGCCAGATTCCCGGTGGCGGGCGCGACCAGACGATAGCCCTGGTGGACATCGGCGCCGCCATGATGCACATCAACGTATTGCATAATAACGAGTCCGTATACCTGCGCGAGCAATCCTTCGGCGGCAATCAGCTGACCCAGGAGATCCAGCGCCGCTATAGCCTGTCCGCGGAGGAGGCGGAACTCGCCAAACGCAACGGCGGACTTCCGGACAATTACGAAACCGAGGTCTTGCGCCCATTCATGGATACGGCCGGCCTGGAAGTGAGCCGCGCGCTGCAGTTTTTCTTCTCTTCCACCCAGTTCAACCGGATAGACCATATCCTATTGTCAGGGGGGTGCGCCATGATACCGGGCCTGGACGAAACCGTCTCCAGCCGCACTCGGGTAGGCACCATGATCGCCAATCCTTTCGCCAATATGGCGCTGTCCGCCGGGATCCGGCCGCGGCACCTGACCGCTGACGCGCCGGCCCTGCTGGTCGCCTGCGGTCTCGCAATGCGGAGGTTCGATTCATGACGGTCCGCATCAACCTGCTGCCCCACCGGGAGCTCAGGCGCGCGGCGCGGCAGCGTCATTTCGCCTTTCTGGCCCTCGGCACCGGCATCCTCGCCCTGCTCATCGTGATTCTGGTGCACACCATCATCGTCGGGCAGATCGACCTCCAAAAGAACCGCAACCGCTATCTGGAGACGGAAACCACCAAGCTGGACAAGCAGATCGCGGAGATCAAGAAACTGAAGGAGCAAACCCAGGCCCTGCTTGCAAGAAAGAACGTGGTGGAGAACCTGCAGACCACCCGGCCGGAGGTGGTCCACCTGCTGGACCAACTGGTGCGCCAGCTTCCGGAGGGCATCTATCTGAAATCGGTGAAAGAGACGGGAGACAATGTCAATTTGGTCGGCTACGCCCAATCCAGCGCCCGCGTCTCCACGCTGATGCGCAATCTGGAGGCCTCGCCGTGGCTCGAGTCGCCCTCGTTGGTGGAAATCAAGGCGGCCACCGTTAACGGGCTACGGGTGAGCGAGTTTTCTCTCGACGTCAAACTGACCCATCAGCGGCCCAGCGAAAATGATGCCTCGAATTCCAAGGACAGAAAGCCATGACTTTGGATGACTTGAACAAACTCAATTTCAAGGACATCGGCAACTGGCCCCTTATGCCGAAAACGGTCATGCTGGGCCTGCTGTTTGTGGCCATCCTGTTTGGGGGCTACTGGTTCGACTGGAGCCAGCAGTTCACCGATCTGGACGCCGCCCGCCAGAAGGAGTCGACCCTGAGGGAGACCTTCCTGGCCAAGAAGAGACAGGCGGTCAACCTCGACACGTACCGGCAGCAGTTGAAGGAAATCCAGCACTCGTTCGGCGAACTGCTGCGGCAATTACCCAACAGGTCGGAAATGGACGCCCTGTTGACCGACATCAACCAGGCCGGATTGGGACGCGGACTGGCATTCGATCTGTTCAAGCCCGCCCCCAAGGAGACCATGACCGAGTTCTACGCGGAGTTGCCGATCCAGATTCGCGTCACCGGCAGCTATCACGACCTGGGGGCTTTTGCCAGCGACGTCTCGCAGCTTTCGCGCATCGTCACGCTGAACAACATCGACATTACCAGCGGCAAAGACGGCCTGCTCACCATGGATGCGGTGGCCAAGACCTACCGCTATCTGGACGAGGACGAAATCGCCGCGCAGAAGAAGGCCGCAAAAGGCAAAGGAGCCAAGAAATGAGGGCGGCTGTCGCTATGCTGCTGGTGCTGGCCTTGTCCGCCTGTGGCGGAGACCGCATGGACGACCTGAAGCAATTCGTGGCGGACTCGGGCAAAGGGTTACGCGGCAAGGTCCCTCCGGTGCCGGAAGTGAAACCCTACGAACCATTTACCTACAATGCCTTCGATCTGCCGGACCCCTTCAAGCCGAGGGCGCTGAAGCCATCCAAAGGCGGCGGCGCGATTCAGCCCGATCTGAACCGGCCCAAGGAAGCCCTGGAAGCCTATCCTTTGGAGAGCCTGACCATGGTCGGGACCATGGAGAAAGACCACAGCATCCAAGCCATCATCAAGACTCCCGACAAGAGCCTCTATCGCGTAAAGGTGGGCAACCACATGGGCCAGAATTTCGGCCTGATCACCCGTATCACGGATTCGGAAGTGGACATCAAGGAAATCGTTCAGGGTAGCGGCGGTGACTGGACCGAGCGCACCAGCAGCATTCAGCTGCAGGAACAACAGGAGCAGAAAAAATGAAGACCATTTCAGTCGACCTTGGCAGACGGGTGTTGCAAGCTCTCCTGGCCGTCCTATTGGCAATGGCGGTCCCTTTGGCCTGGGCAGCGGAACAGGCGGGTGCCGAGAACAGCATCCAAAGCATCGACTATTCGGCCCTGCAGGGAGGCGGGGTACTGGTCAAGATCGGGCTCAAGCGGCCGATCCAGTCGGTCCCCGCGGGTTTCACCATCAATAACCCCCCGCGCATCGTCCTGGACTTTCCGAATACCGCGAACGGCCTGGGCAAAAAGACCATCGCCGTCGACGGGGGCATGCTATACAGCATGGACGTCGTCCAGGCCGGCAACCGGACCCGGTTGGTCCTGAACCTTGCGCGACCGGGCAGCTACGAAACCCGCATCGACAAAGGGCAATTACTCCTCACCCTGAGGGCGTCGGAATCCGCCGCCTCCACCACCAACGTGACCACCCGGTTCGCCCAGGCGACCCCGGGCGAACAAAAGCACAGCCTGCGGGACGTGGACTTCCGCCGCGGCAAGAGCGGCGAGGGACGGATCGTGGTGGACCTGTCCGACACCAACACCGGCATCGATATCCGCAAGGAAGGAAAGACCCTGGTGGTGGACTTTATCAATACCGCCCTACCCGCCAACCTGCAGCGGCGGCTTGACGTTACCGACTTCGGCACCCCGGTGCAAACCATAGATACCTACCGGCTCGGCGACAACGTGCACATGGTGATCCAGCCGAAAGGCCAGTGGGAGCATTCCGCCTACCAAGCGGACCGCCGCTTCATCCTGGAGGTAAAGCCGGTTGCGGAGGAGGCCAGGCTGGGACCGGGCGAGAAACCCAGATATACGGGACAGAAACTGTCCCTGAATTTCCAGAACGTGGAAGTGCGGTCGGTGCTGCAGGTGATCGCGGACTTTACCGGGCTCAACATCATCACCAGCGACTCCGTCACCGGAAACCTTACCCTGCGCCTCAAGGATGTGCCGTGGGATCAGGCGCTGGACATCATTTTGCAGGCCAAGGGGCTCAGCAAGCGGCAGGAGGGCAACGTCATCTGGATCGCCCCCACCGACGAGCTGGCTACCCGGGAAAAGCTGGAACTGGAGGCCAAGCAGCAGATCTCCGAACTGGAGCCGGTGCGGACCGAGAGCTTCCAGTTGAACTACCAAAAGGCCGACGCGGTCCAGAAGATCCTGTCCGATCCGAAGCAGAAAATCCTGTCCAAGCGCGGTAGCGTGGTGATCGACGAGCGCACCAACACCCTGTTCGTGCAGGACACCCCGACCAAACTCGAGGAAATACACAAGCTGATCGCCCAGATCGACGTGCCGGTGCGGCAGGTGCTGATCGAGTCGCGCATCGTGGAGGCGTCCGACACCTTCAGCAAAGACCTGGGGGCTCGGCTGGGCGTGAATGATGCGGCGGGGCAAGGCTTCCCCATCGGCCCCGGGTCCGGGACCCGCACCCTCATCGGCGGCCAATTGGAGGCCACGCAGGCGCAAACCGGGCAGCTAACCTCGACCACCACCCCCACTCTCAGCAACGCCTTGAACGTCAACCTGCCAGCCGCCAACGTCGGCGGATTTCCAGCCAGCGCCCTGTCCCTGATCCTGTTCAAGGCGGGCGGCACCCGTTTCCTCAACATGGAAATCTCCGCCCTGCAGGCCGACGGCAAGGGCAAGATCCTGTCCAACCCGCGCATCGTGACCGCCGACCAGCAGGAGGCCACTATCGAACAGGGCACGGAGATCCCCTATCAACAGGCGACCAGCAGCGGCGCCACCAGCGTGAGCTTCAAGAAGGCGGTGCTGAGCCTGAAGGTGAAGCCGCAGATCACGCCGGACGACAACATCATCATGGACCTGCAGGTGAACAAGGACACGCCCGACTACCAGCACATCACGGCGGGCGTGCCCCCGCTGCTGACCAAGAATCTCAAGACCCAGGTGCTGGTGGAAAACGGCGGCACCGTGGTGATCGGCGGCATCTACTCCCAGACCCAGAACGAAACCGTCACCAAGGTACCCCTTCTGGGCGACATTCCGGTGCTGGGCAACCTGTTCAAGAACCGGGCCAGCCAGAACGACAAGACCGAGCTGTTGATCTTCGTCACCCCGAAGATCCTCAAGGAAAGCCTGAACATCCGCTAGCCCGAAAATATGGAAGGTGGCGTTTCGGTGTCCCGCCGCTTTCCGCTACAATAGGCCCATCGGCTGCCCCGTGGCCCGCCTCCAGGGTCCGGGCGCCGCTGCCTCTCCATGCCAGTGAGATCCAACAGACATGACCGGTAACATCTTCCTGGTCGGCATGATGGGGGCCGGCAAGACGACAGTGGGCCGGCTGCTGGCCAAGCACCTCCACAAGACCTTCCATGATTCCGACCACGAGATCGAGCGCCGCACCGGGGTCAACATCCCGCTCATCTTCGAGATCGAGGGTGAGGCCGGCTTCCGCGCCCGTGAAACCGCCGTCATCGACGACCTCGCCAAGCTGGACGACATCGTGCTGGCCACCGGCGGCGGGGCGGTGCTGAGCCCGCACAACCGGGAAACCCTGTCCCGTGACGGCGCGGTGGTGTATCTCAGGGCCACCCCGGACGACCTGTGGGCGCGCACCCGCCACGATAAGAGCCGCCCCCTGCTGCAAACGCCCGATCCCCACGCCAAGCTGCGCGAGCTGTTCCGGCAGCGGGACCCGCTCTATCGAGCGATCGCCGACATCGTCATCGACACCGGCAAGCAGAGCGTCCACGGCCTGATCCATCGTCTGGAGAAGGAACTGGCCCTGCTTTGAGTTTGCTGCGCCCGGTGGTAAGGTAGGGCGAATTCGCCGTAAGAGACCTCGCCATGGAAACCTTGACCCTCGATCTGAACGACCGCAGCTACCCGATCCATATCGGACAGGGCCTGCTGCGGCAACCCGGCCTGCTGCTGCCCCATCTGCCGCAGAAACAGGCCGCCATCGTCACCAACACCACGGTGGCCCCGCTGTATCTTGAGACCCTGGCCGCCGCGCTCCGGGACAACGGCGTCGGGGTGCTGCCCATCGTGCTGCCCGACGGGGAGGTGTACAAGAACTGGGAAACCCTCAACCTCATCTACGACGCCCTGCTGACCCACCGTTGCGAGCGCAAGACCACGCTGATCGCCCTCGGCGGGGGGGTGATCGGCGACCTCACCGGCTTCGCCGCCGCCACCTACCTGCGGGGGGTGCCCTTCATTCAGGCGCCCACCACCCTGCTGGCCCAGGTGGACTCCTCCGTGGGCGGCAAGACGGGCATCAACCACCCCCTGGGCAAGAACATGATCGGCGCCTTCTACCAGCCCAAGGTGGTGCTCGCCGATACCGCCACCCTCGGCACCCTGCCCGATCGCGAACTTTCCGCCGGCATCGCGGAAGTGGTCAAATACGGCCTCATCAGGGACCTGCCGTTCTTTGAATGGCTGGAGCAAAACATGGAACGCCTGCTCAACCGGGACCAGACAGCGCTGGCCTACGCCATCAAGCGCTCCTGCGAGAACAAGGCGGAAGTGGTGGCCGCGGACGAACGGGAAAGCGGTCAGCGGGCGCTGCTCAATCTGGGGCATACCTTCGGCCACGCCATCGAGGCAGGAATGGGCTACGGCAACTGGCTGCACGGCGAGGCGGTGGCCGCCGGCACGGTGCTGGCGGCGGAGCTTTCCCGGCGCCTGGGCTGGCTGGACCAGGAAGCCGTGACGCGCACCCGAAACCTCTTGGCCCGCGCCGGGCTGCCGGTCGCCGCGCCGGACCTGGGGCCGGACGCCTATCTCCGGCTCATGGAACTGGACAAGAAGGTGGAAGGCGGGCGCATGCGGTTTGTCCTGCTGCGCCGGCTCGGGCAAGCGGTTGTCACCTCCGAGGTCCCGGCAAGCGCCCTGCGGGAAATCCTGGGGGAGGCCGCCCCGGCATGACCGAACTCGCGCCCTATGCGGTCTCGGAGCGGAACTCGCGCCTGCGCCGCATCCCCGAGGCGCCCCCCAACAGCCGTTCTGAATTCCAGCGCGACCGCGACCGCATCATCCACTCCACCGCCTTCCGGCGGCTGGAGTATAAGACCCAGGTGTTCGTCAACCACGAGGGCGACCTGTTCCGCACCCGCCTGACTCACAGCCTGGAGGTGGCCCAGATCGGCCGCTCCATCGCCCATAATCTCAAGCTGAACGAAAACCTGGTGGAGGCCATCGCCCTTGCCCACGACCTGGGGCACACCCCGTTCGGCCACGCCGGCCAGGATGCCCTCAACGCCTGCATGGAGGAATACGGAGGCTTCGAACACAACCTCCAGTCCCTACGGGTGGTGGACCTGCTGGAGGAATGCTACGCGGAATTCGACGGTCTGAACCTGTGCTTTGAAACCCGGGAGGGAATACTGAAGCACTGTTCGCCTCTCCGGGCGCCGGCCCTGGGGGACGTGGGCGAGCGTTTCCTGCAGGGCCGGCGGCCCTCCCTGGAGGCCCAGATCGCCAACCTGGCGGACGAGATCGCCTACAACAACCACGACGTGGACGATGGCCTGCGCTCCGGCCTGATCACCCTGGAACAACTGTCGGAAATCAGCATCTTCGCCCGCCACATGGACAAGGTGAGGTCCCTCTACCCCGCCCTCGCCGGGCGCCGCCTGGTCTACGAAACGGTGCGGCGCATGATCAACACCCTGGTCACCGACCTGCTGGACCGGAGCCGCGAGAACATCGCCGCCGTTGCGCCGGACAGCCTGGACGCGGTGCGCGCCGCGCCGGCGCTGGCCGGCTTCAGCCCCGAGATCCAGCGGGAGCAGCAGGAACTGAAGCAGTTCCTGCGCACGCACCTGTACCAGCATTACCGCGTAGCCCGCATGACCAGCAAGGCCCAGCGCATCATCCGCGAACTGTTCCGGGGCTTCCTGGAGAATCCCCGCCTGCTGCCGCCCCAATACCAGGAAAAGGCCGGAAGCGGCAAGCCCCGGGCCATTTCCGATTATATTGCCGGGATGACCGACCGCTACGCCATTCGCGAGCACCGCCGCCTGTTCGCGGTCGAGGAAACCTGACCGCGCCGCCACCCCGTTGCCCATTGCTGGAAAAGGATCGAGCGGGTAAAATCAAACGCTTTTCACTCGATTTCTTAGGTTTGGCAATGGACAGACAACGCTGGTTGGACGGCACGCTGTACCGTCCGGGGTTCGAGCAGGATAGCTGCGGTTTTGGCCTCATGGCGCAGATGGATGACCGGCCCAGCCATTGGCTGGTCCAGACCGCCATCCGTTCATTGGCCTGCCTGACCCACCGCGGCGCGGTCGCGGCGGACGGGAAATCGGGCGACGGCTGCGGCCTGCTGTTCAAGAAACCCGATGCCTTCCTGCGCGCGGTCGCCGCCGAAAACGGCTTCCGGCTGAGCGCCCGCTACGCCGCCGCGCTGGTCTTCCTGAATCAGGAGCCGGGTCTTGCCCTGGCTGCCCGCGAGCGGTTGCGGCAGGAGCTGGAGGCGCAGGGCCTCTCCGTCGCGGGCTTCCGCCAGGTCCCGCTGGATCCCTCCGCCTGCGGGGAGTATGCCCTGGCCACCATGCCGCGCATCGAGCAGATGTTCGTCAATTGCCCGGACGAGATCGAGGGCGACCTGTTCGAGCGCCGGCTGTACATCGCCAGAAGGTGCGCGGAAAAGGCCCTGTGCGACACCGACAAGACCTTCTTCGTGCCCACCCTGTCGGGCCGGGTGGTCTCCTACAAGGGCCTGGTGATGCCCGCCAACCTGCCGGTGTTCTATCCGGACCTGAAGGACGAGCGCTTCGCCTCCAGCCTCGCCGTCTACCACCAGCGCTTCTCCACCAACACCTGGCCGGAATGGCGCCTGGCGCAGCCGTTCCGCTATCTGGCCCACAACGGCGAGATCAACACCCTTCAGGGCAACCGCAACTGGTCGCGGGCGCGGGAGCAGAAGTTCGTCTCCGCGCATCTCCCCGACATGGGCCAGGTGCGGCCCATCGTTTCCATGACCGGCTCCGATTCCTACAGCATGGACAACATGCTGGAGGGCCTGCTGATGGGAGGGATAGATCTGTTTCGCGCCCTGCGCCTGATGATTCCGCCGGCGTGGCAGAACGTGGACAGCATGGACCCGGACCTGAAGGCCTTCTACGAGTACAACTCCCTGCACATGGAGCCCTGGGACGGGCCGGCCGGCGTGGTCCTCACCGACGGACGCTACGGGGCGTGCATCCTGGACCGCAATGGGCTGCGCCCGGCACGCTACGTGGTGACCAAGGACCGCCATTTCACCATCGCCTCCGAGGTGGGGGTATGGGACTACGCGCCCCAGGACGTGGTTCAGAAGGGGCGGGTCAAGCCCGGCCAGATGATCGCGGTGGATATCCGGACCGGCACGCTTCTGTTGCCGGAGGACATCGACCGGAAAATCAAATCGGCCCACCCCTATCGCGCCTGGCTCAAGGGAAACGCCCGCCACCTGGAAATCGGCCTGGACGAGGACAAGCACATCCCGTCCATGGATCAGGCCGGGCTGCTGTCCTACCAAAAGATGTTCAACATCACCTTCGAGGAGCGCGACCAGGTATTGCGGGTGCTGGCGGAAGACGGCCAGGAGGCCATCGGTTCCATGGGGGACGACACCCCGATGGCGGTGCTGTCGAAGCAGGTGCGCTCGCCGTTCGATTACCTGCGTCAGCAGTTCGCCCAGGTCACCAACCCGCCTATCGACCCGATCCGCGAAGCGATCGTGATGTCGCTCAATACCTGTTTCGGTCCGGAGCGCAACCTGTTCGACGAGGCCCCGGAATATGCCCGGCGCCTGGAGGTGAAGTCGCCGGTACTGAGCCACGACAAGTTCGTGCGCCTCACCGACGAGGCCCAAAGCGGCTATCGCAGCATCACCCTAGACCTCTGCTACGATCCCGACCAGACCACTCTGCGCGACGCGCTGGCCGCGCTGGCCGCCCGGGCGGTGCAGGCGGTGCGCGACGGCAACGTGCTGCTGGTGCTGTCGGACCGCACCGTCGGCATGGATCGGCTGCCGATCCATGCCCTGTTCGCCACGGGCTGCGTGCACCACGCCCTGATCCGGGAAGGGCTGCGCTGCGACGCCAATATCGTGCTGGAGACCGCCAGCGCCCGCGATCCGCACCACTTCGCCTGCCTCATCGGTTACGGCGCTACCGCGGTCTACCCCTATCTCACCTACCAGGTCATCCACGACCTGATCCGCAGCGGCGAGATCAAGATGGAACCCCAGGGGGCCTTGCGCAACTACCGCAAGGGAATCAACAAGGGCCTGCTCAAGGTCCTGTCGAAGATGGGGATTTCCACCGTCGCCAGCTACCGGGGCGCACAACTGTTCGAGGCGGTGGGGATGCACCCGGAAGTGATCGACACGTGCTTTGCCGGCACGGTAAGCCGCGTCGGCGGGGCGGATTTCGCCGATTTCGAGCAGGACCAGAAAGATCTGGCGCACAACGCCTTCAACCCGATGCGCCCGCTCGGCCAAGGGGGGCTGCTGAAGTTCATCTTCGGCGAGGAGTATCACGCCTACAACCCCGACGTGGTGATGCAATTGCAGAAGGCCGTGCAAAATGGCGACTACGAGGCCTACCGCGGCTACGCGCAACTGGTCAACGGGCGCCCGGTGGCCATGCTGCGCGACCTGATGCGGCTGCGGGAGGACCTCGCGCCGATAGCGCTGGAGGAAGTGCAGTCGGAAGAGGCGATCCTGAAACGCTTCGACTCCGCCGGCATGAGCCTGGGCGCGCTCTCCCCCGAGGCCCACGAGGCCCTGGCGGAGGCCATGAACCGCATGGGGGGCCGCTCCAATTCCGGCGAGGGAGGCGAAGACCCCGCCCGCTACGGCACCGTGAAGATGTCCAAGATCAAGCAGGTGGCCTCCGGGCGCTTCGGGGTCACCCCCCACTACCTGGTCAACGCCGAGGTGCTGCAGATCAAGATCGCCCAAGGCGCCAAGCCGGGGGAAGGCGGGCAACTGCCGGGCCACAAGGTGTCCGAGATGATCGCCAAGCTGCGCTGCTCCAAACCCGGCATCAGCCTGATCTCCCCGCCGCCGCACCACGACATCTATTCCATCGAAGACCTGGCGCAGCTGATCTTCGACCTGAAGCAGGTCAACCCCGCCGCCCTGGTCTCGGTCAAGCTGGTGGCCGAGCCGGGGGTGGGAACCGTCGCCGCCGGGGTGGCCAAGGCCTACGCCGATCTCATCACCATCTCGGGCTACGACGGGGGTACCGGCGCCTCCCCGTTGACCAGCGTGAAGTATGCGGGGACGCCGTGGGAGCTGGGCCTGAGCGAAACCCAGCAGGTGCTGCGGGCCAACGGCCTGCGCGGGCGGGTGCGGCTCCAGACCGACGGCGGCCTGAAGACCGGGCTCGACGTGATCAAGGCGGCCATCCTGGGGGCGGAGAGCTTCGGTTTCGGCACCGGCCCCATGGTTGCCCTGGGGTGCAAGTACCTGCGCATCTGCCACCTCAACAATTGCGCCACCGGGGTCGCCACCCAGGAGGCCAAGCTGCGCGCCGAGCACTTCATCGGCCTGCCGGAAATGGTCATGAACTACTTCACCTACGTCGCGCGCGAGACGCGGGAATGGATGGCCAAGCTGGGCGTACGCTCCATGGAGGATCTCATCGGCAGGGTGGACCTGCTGCAACTGCTGCCCGGAGAGACGTCGCGCCAGCGCAAGCTGGGCCTCGATGTGCTGCTGTCCCAGGGAGACATCCCGGACAGTGAGCCGCGCTATTGCATTCAACCCGACAACCCCTCCTTCGACCGGGGGGAGCTGGCCGAGCAAATGGTGGCCGACACCCTGGAAGCCATCCGCCAGCAACGGCCCCTGGAGCTCTCCTACCAGGTGCGCAACACCAACCGCTCCATCGGCGCCCGCCTTTCCGGCGAGATCGCGCGCCATCACGGCGCCGGCGGCCTGCCGGAGAATTGCCTGACCATCCGCATGCGGGGCAGCGCGGGGCAGAGTCTCGGCGTATGGAATGCCAAGGGCCTGCATCTGATCCTGGAAGGGGACGCCAACGATTACGTGGGCAAGGGCATGAACGGCGGTCAACTGGTGATCTTCCCCCCGCGCAATTCGGGCTTTGTCGCCCATCGCGCCAGCATCATCGGCAACACCTGCCTGTACGGCGCCACCGGCGGCAAGCTGTTCGCCGCGGGCATGGCGGGCGAACGCTTCGCCGTGCGCAATTCGGGCGCCCTGGCAGTGGTGGAGGCGGTGGGCGATCACGGCTGCGAATACATGACGGGGGGCTGCATCATCGTGCTGGGAGAGACCGGACTGAACTTCGGTGCCGGCATGACCGGCGGCTTCGCCCTGGTATACGATGAGCACGACCAGTTCGTTCACCGCTACAACCACGAGCTGATCGACATCCACCGCATCAACACCGAACCCACCGGCCAGTACCGGCAGTACCTGCGCGAACAGATCGAGCGCCACGTGGGGCTGACCGGCAGCGCGCGAGGCCGCGAACTGCTGGACCATTTCGGCGACGCGGTGAACAAGTTCTGGCTGGTCAAGCCCAAGGCGGCGAAGCTGGACAGCCTGTTGAAAGATTAGCCGCGGCAAAGGACAGAAAATGTCGGACGTATTCCAGTTCATGAACCTTCCCCGCCGGGACGGCCAAAAGGCTCCAGCCGAAGAGCGGATCAGGGGGTTTCGCGAAATCTACGCCCAGATGGACGCCGGGCATGCCGATGAGCAGGCCGGGCGCTGCCTGGGCTGCGGCAACCCCTATTGCGAGTGGAAGTGCCCGGTGCACAACTACATCCCCAACTGGCTCAAGCTGGTGGCCGAGGGGAACCTGCTGCAGGCCGCGGAATTGTCCCACAAGACCAACTCCCTGCCCGAGGTGTGCGGCCGGGTCTGCCCGCAAGACCGGCTGTGCGAAGGGGCATGCACCCTCAACACCGAGTTCGGCGCCGTCACCATCGGGCAGATCGAGCGCTACATCTCCGAGGAGGCCTTCAAGGCAGGGTGGCGCCCCGACATGAGCGGCGTGGTCCCCAGCGGACGGCGCGTGGCGGTGGTCGGGGCCGGCCCGGCGGGGCTGGGCTGTGCCGATGTGCTGGTGCGCAACGGGGTGACCCCGGTGGTATTCGACCGCTACGAGGAGATCGGCGGACTGCTCACCTTCGGCATCCCGGAGTTCAAGATGGAAAAAAGCGTCATGCAGCGGCGGCGCCAGGTATTCGAGGGCATGGGCGTGCAGTTCCGCCTGAACACGGAGGTGGGCCGGGGCGTCACCCTGGCGCAACTGCTGGACGAGTTCGATGCCGTTTTCCTCGGCATGGGGACCTACACCTTCATGAAGGGGGCCTTCCCCGGGGAAGACCTGCCCGGCGTGCTGGAGGCCCTGCCGTTCCTGATCTCCAACGTCCGCCACTGCCTGGAGCCGACCCGGCCCGGGGAGACCTACCATTCCGTGGAGGGCCGACGGGTGGTGGTGCTGGGGGGCGGCGACACCGCCATGGACTGCAACCGCACCTCCATCCGCCAGGGCGCGGCCAGCGTCACCTGCGCCTATCGCCGGGACGAGCAGAACATGCCCGGCTCGCGGCGGGAGGTGGCCAACGCCAAGGAAGAAGGGGTGCAGTTCCTGTGGAACCGGCAGCCGGTGGAGATCGTCGGGCGCGGGCGGGTGGAGGGGATCAAGCTGGTCACCACCCGCCTGGGGGCGCCGGACGCCCGCGGCCGCGCCGTCCCCGAGGTGATACCGGGGAGCGAGGAAATCATCCCCGCCGACCGGGTCATCGTCGCCTTCGGCTTCCGCCCCAGCCCGCAACCCTGGTTCGCCGAACACGGGGTTACCCTGGACGCCGCGGGCCGGGTGATCGCCAAGGGCCAGCGCCATGAATACCAGACCGCCAACCCCAAGATCTTCGCCGGCGGGGACATGGTGCGGGGCTCCGACCTGGTGGTCACGGCGGTGTATGAAGGCCGGCAGGCCGCCAAGGGAATATTGGAATACCTGGGCCTGGCGTAGCCGCCTCACACTCCTCACGGGATAAGCGATGACAGCTCTGAAGAACGACACCTTTCTGCGCGCCTTGCAGCGCCAGCCCACGGCCTACACGCCGGTCTGGCTCATGCGCCAGGCCGGCCGCTACCTGCCGGAGTACAATCAGACCCGGGCGCGGGCGGGGGACTTCCTCTCCCTGTGCAAGAATCCGGACCTGGCCACCGAGGTCACCCTGCAGCCCCTGGCGCGCTTTCCCCTGGATGCGGCGATCCTGTTTTCCGACATCCTCACCGTGCCCGACGCCATGGGCCTGGGCCTGTACTTCTCCCAGGGCGAGGGCCCCAAGTTCGAGCGGCCGCTGCGGGAGGAGTGGGCGATCAGGGACCTTGCCGTGCCCGATCCCGAGACCCATCTGCGCTACGTGATGGACGCGGTGAGCCAGATCCGCCGCGCCCTGGACAACCAGGTCCCGCTCATCGGCTTTTCCGGCAGCCCCTTCACCCTGGCCTGCTACATGATCGAGGGCGGCTCCAGCCAGGACTTCGCCCAGGTCAAGGCCATGCTGTACCAAAGGCCCGAACTGCTGCACCACATCCTGGACGTGAATGCCCGGGCCGTGACCGCCTATTTGAACGCGCAGATCGAGAGCGGCGCCCAGGCGGTGATGATCTTCGACACCTGGGGGGGGGTATTGTCCCACGCCGCCTACCACGAATTCTCCCTGCGCTACATCGAGCGGATCGTCGCCGGGCTCAAGCGCGAGCACGCCGGCGCCGCCGTGCCCAACATCGTGTTCACCAAGGGCGGCGGCCACTGGCTGGAAAGCATCGCCGCCACCGGCTGCGACGCGGTGGGGCTGGACTGGACGGTGGACATCGGCCTGGCGCGGGAGCGGGTCGGCGCCAAGGTGGCGCTGCAGGGCAACCTCGATCCGGCGGTGCTGTTCGCCGCACCGGAGGTCATCCGCACCGAGGTCGCCCGGATCCTCGAGCGCTTCGGCCCGGGCAGCGGTCATGTGTTCAACCTGGGCCACGGCATTGCCCAACACACCCCGCCGGACCATGTAAGCGCCCTGGTGGAAGCGGTCCATCAATTGAGCGGGAAATACCACGCCTAGCCCTGGGCCGGCAGTCTGTGCCTTCCGCCGCACCAGATAGGTTGCCCGCGCGGATCGTGCGCGTGGCGCTCGATGTGCCGCTCGACAGCCTATTCGACTATCTGGCCCCGGACGCGACCGGTGAAGACGTCGGATTGCGGGTGGTGGTGCCGTTCGGCAACCGGCGGCTGGTCGGGGTGATCATGGAGGTGGCCGATCAATCGGCCATGCCCGAGGAGCGGCTGAAGCGGATTTCGCTGCTCCTTCGCGACGTACCGCCCCTCCCGGCCGAGGTGTTGCGGCTGCTGCGTTTCTGCAGTGAATACTATCAGCACCCGTTGGGCGAAGTGGTCCTGAACGCCCTGCCCGGGCGCCTGCGCAAGCCTCTTCCTCTGCCCCACGCGGCGCGGCGCCGCTTTCGCCTCACCCCCTCCGGACGCAATGCCGGCGCGGACGAGTTGTCCGCGCGCGCGGTGATGAAACACCGCCTGCTGCAAGCGCTGCGGGAGGCGGGCAGCCTGTCCCGGGATGAAGCAAAGGCCCTGTCGCCCCGCGCAATGCCGGTGCTGAACGAGTTCGCGGCCCGGGGCTGGGTGATCGAGGAACAGGACGAGGCCGCCGAAGGGAGAGAGGCCGCGCCCCCCGCCGTTGCCCCACCGCAACTGAATGCCCAGCAGGAGCGGGCCACCGAGGAGATTTTCGGCCGACTGGCCGGCGGCTTCCGGGTCATGCTGCTCTACGGCGTTACCGGTAGCGGCAAGACCGAGGTGTACCTGCGGGTGATGGAACGGGTCCTGGCGGAAGGCGGCCAGGTGCTGGTGCTGGTGCCGGAGATCAACCTGACGCCGCAGATTGAAGCCCTGTTCCGCGGGCGCTTTCCCCATGTCCCCCTGGCCACCCTGCACAGCGGGCTCAGCGTCGGCGAGCGCTGCGAGCACTGGCTCCTGGCCCAGGCGGGCCGGGCCGGCATCATCCTGGGCACCCGGCTCTCCGTCTTCACCCCCATGCCCCGGTTGAGGCTGATCGTGGTGGACGAGGAGCACGACAGCTCCTTCAAGCAACAGGAGGGGCTGCGCTATTCGGCACGGGACGTGGCCGTGGTGTGCGCCCAACAGCGCGGCATTCCGATCCTGCTCGGGTCCGCCACCCCCTCGTTGGAAAGCTTCCGCAACGCCCTCGATGGGCGTTACCGCCTGCTTACGCTAAGCGAGCGAGCCGGGGAAAACGCCGCCCTGCCCGAGATTCGCTGCATCGACACCCGGCGTTACAAGCCGACGGAGGGCTTGAGCGAGCCCCTGGTGGCGGCCCTCGGCGCAAGGCTGGCACGCCAAGAGCAAAGCCTGCTCTTCATCAACCGCAGGGGCTACGCCCCGGTGCTTTATTGCCCCCAGTGCGCATGGGTCTCCCCTTGCCCGCGCTGCTCCGCCGCCCTGGTCCTGCACTTGGCCGACCGGCGCCTGCATTGCCATCACTGCGGCCACCGGGAAAGGGTCCCCCCTTCCTGTCCCGGCTGCGGCAACCCGGACCTCGCGCCCTTGGGGCAGGGCACGCAGCGGGTGGAAGAGGCCCTGAGCAGCCTCCTGCCCGAGGCACGCATCGCGCGCATCGATCGCGACAGCACCCGGCGCCGCCACGCCTGGTCGCAGATGCTGGGCCGGGTGCGTGAGGGGCAGGTAGACATCCTGGTGGGGACCCAGATGCTCGCCAAGGGGCACGATTTTCCCAGACTCACCCTGGTCGGCGTGCTGAATGCGGACGGCGCCCTGTACAGCGCCGACTTCCGCGCCTCCGAACGTCTGTTTGCGCAGCTGATGCAGGTCGCGGGGCGCGCCGGGCGCGCCGCCCTGCCCGGCGAGGTGCTGATTCAGACCCGGTTCCCGGACCACCCCGTGTTCCAGGCGCTGCTCCGCCATGACTACACGGCCTTCGCCAAAGACCTGCTGGCCGAGCGGCGGCAGGCGGGATTCCCGCCCTTTGTGTTTCAGGCCCTGCTGCGTGCCGAGGCCCCTCTGCTGGAAACCGCCATGGATTTTCTCGCCCGGGCGGCGGCCGAGGCGCCCCGCGCCGCGCCGGCGGTCACCGTGTACGACCCGGTCCCCGCCCCCATGGCGCGGCTGGCCGGCAAGGAGCGCGCCCAGTTGCTGGTCCAGTCGGCCTCGCGCCGGGCGCTGCAGTCCTTCCTCCAGGAATGGCGCAGCGGACTCGCCCTGAGCGCCAAGGGCCGGGTGCGCTGGTCGCTGGACGTGGATCCGCTGGAGTTCTGACGCGAACGCAGCGGCAAGCGTGGCAAAGCCCCGGCACTAAGTCTATAATACGCAATCGGCTTTCGCGCCGCGCAGAACAACCGTCCACACACGGCTGGCCCCGGCCCCCCTTAGGCGTCGAGAAATAATAACTTGGACATTTGTTGCGGCGAATCCGCGATGGATGCAAGGCGCGAGCCGCGGCCAATGGTCATTCCATTGGCAAGGCTCGCAACGCCGCAGACGCGCGGATTCGCCGCAACCCTCCGGGCCGCGGCTG
>JAJZUU010000082.1 GCA_021848325.1 Pseudomonadota bacterium
GGCAGCTTCTCCAGGCGATCCAAGGGGTAGACCCCCTCCTGCGCGACCGACAGGACGTTGGTGTCCACGTCCGTGGCCAGGATTTTCACCGGCGGGGTGTAGCTGCCGAAAACGTCCACCATGGTCATGGCCATGGAGTAGGCCTCCTCGCCGGTGGAGGACGCGGAGCACCACAGGGCGAGCGGGTGGGACCCCCGTTGCGCCTGGGCATGTTCGGCCAGAATCGGAAAATGGTGCGCCTCCCGGAAGAAGGAGGTCAGGTTGGTGGTGAGGGAGTTGACGAAGGCCTGCCATTCCTCCTCGTTGCCGCTTTCCAGAAGCCCGAGGTATTCCCCGAAGCTGCGCAGGCCGGTGGCCCTCAGCCGCCGCGCCAGCCGGCTGTACACCATGTCTTTTTTTTGCGGGGAAAGGGAAATCCCCGCGTGTTCATAGATCAGCTTGCGGACCCGCTCGAAATCCGCCTCGGTGAAGCGGAACTCGCGGGCCCGGTCGTTGGTGTCTAAGACTTCTGCCATATGCGTCTCGATTCTGTAGGTATCCGGAAACAGCGGCGCCGGGGCCGTCAAAATTCTTCCCACTCGTCTTCTTCCGGGTTTGTCCTGGGCTTGCCGAGCGCCTTCTTGGCCGCCGCTTGCGGCGCCGGCGAGGGCAGCTTGGGACGCGCCGCGGAAAGCTGCCGGGCCGGGGCGGCGCGGCCCATGTCATCCAGCCGGAACACCCCCACCGCCTCGGCCAGGTTGTGCGCCTGCTCCTCCAGGGACTCCGCCGCGGCCGCCGCCTGTTCCACCAGGGCCGCGTTCTGCTGGGTCATCTCGTCCATCTGGGTGATGGCGATGTTCACCTGCTCGATGCCCGCACTTTGCTCCAGGGAGGCGGCGGAGATCTCCGCCATGATGTCGGTCACCCGCTTGACCGCCGCCACGATCTCTTCCATGGTGTGCCCGGCCTGTTCCACCAGCTTGCTGCCGCCTTCCACCTTCTCCACCGAGTCGCCGATCAGGCCCTTGATCTCCTTGGCCGCCGCCGCGGAACGCTGCGCCAGGTTGCGCACCTCCCCGGCCACCACCGCGAAGCCGCGTCCCTGCTCCCCGGCGCGGGCCGCTTCCACCGCGGCGTTGAGCGCCAGGATGTTGGTCTGGAAGGCAATGCCGTCGATCACCGAGATGATGTCCACGATCTTGCGCGAGGATTCGTTGATGGCGTCCATGGTGTGCACCACGTCGTTGACCACCTCCCCGCCCTTGAGCGCGATCTCGCTCGCCCCCTTGGCCAGTTGGTTGGCCTGCTTGGCGTTCTCGGCGTTCTGCTTCACCGTGGAGGTGAGTTCCTCCATGCTGGAGGCGGTCTCCTCCAGGCTGGAGGCCTGCTGCTCGGTGCGCTGGGACAGGTCCGAGTTGCCCGCGGCGATTTCCTTGGCTGCGGTGTTGATGGCGTCGGTGGATTCCTTGATCCGGATCACGATGTCCTTGAGCCGGTCCACGGTGGTGTTGGAGTCGTCCTTCAACTGGCCGAAGGTGCCGGAGTATTCATTGGTGATGCGCTCGGTGAGTTCCGCCCGGGACAGTGCCCCCAGCATGCGTACCACTTCGGCCAGCCCCGCCGAACTGGTTTCCATCAGTTGGTTGATGCCTTCGCCCAACTGTTTGAAGAAGCCGTCCTTGCCGGCCAGCTCCATGCGCTTGGTGAAATCCCCCTGGGCGGCGGCGGCGACGATCTCCGCCACTTCCTGTTCGGTGGCCACCTCCACGGTGCGGTCGGTCCATTCCACCACCGAGCCCAGGCGCTCGCCCTGCTCGTTGATGATGGGGGAAGCCACCAGGGAGAAGGTGCGCCCGCCCAGCCGGATGGTGGCGCGATGGGAGGCGGTGAAACTGGAAAGCAGTTGCCGCTGGTGCGCCGGGTTCTTGTGGAAGGCGTCGATGTTGCCGCCCATCAGCCGGCTCACGCTGAAGCCGGGCAGTTCCTTGCGGATGTCGTTCTCGGCCGTGGACAGCATGGGCACGATGGACTTGTTCATGTAGATGATGTTCAGGTCAGGGTCCGCGATCATCACGTTGGTGGACACGTTGTCCAGGGCGTTGCGGATGCGCAGGTTCTCGTTGGCGATGCGCTTGGTCTCGGCCACGTCCACCCCGAGCTTGACCTGCATCGCCTTGAGGGCCTCCAGCACCTGGCCGACCTCGTCATCCCGCTCGATCTCGATCCGGTTGTGATAGTTGCCCTGGGCGATCTGCTCGAAATGGCCGATGGCTGCGTTGAGCGGGCGCACGATCGAGCGGATCAGGGTGAATCCGAGCCAGGCCGCGAGCAGAATGCCCGCCGCTATCAAGACGATGAATGCAGTGCGAATCGAGGAATCCCAGCGCTGGGCTTGCTCGAATTCCCGCTGTGCGCCGGTGAACTGGAAGGCGATGAGTTGGTCCGCGTCCTCGCTCACGGCGGCATAAAGCGGCCTGATCTTTTCCAGGACGATGCGCAGGGCTTCCCTCATATTGCGTGCCTTGAGCGCCCGGGCGGCGGGCGCCAGCCCTTCCTGGACGTATTTCGTCCGGGATTCCCCGAACTTGCTCGCCAGCCGTTTTCCCTCCGGAGAGGTTACGGTCAGGAGATAGGCCTGCCACAGCTTGTCGATTTCGGCCCGATTCTTTTCGTACCGTTCGAGGTCGTCCCGTATCTCCTGGTCCGATGGGTTCAGAACAGCGCTCATGATCGCCGTCCGGTTCCTGAGGGCCAGCTTGTCGATCCGCGACAGTTGCTGCACCGGCCGCATGTAGTCCGAATAAATTCTGCTTGTGACGGCGTTGCTGGCGCCGAGGCCGTACAGCCCGGTGCCGCCGATGCCGATCAGCAGCAGCGCCATGAAGCCGATCACGAACGCGAGCCGCGACTTGATAGTGAGCTTTTTGAACACGTTGAGGCTCCCGAATTTGCCGGGCTTGACGACCTCGCCCCGCTGGATTTTAAGATTGCCCGCCTTGCCCTCCCGGAACAGCCGGTAGACCTTCGCCGCCTCTTCCACCTGGGCCTGCGCCGGCTTGTTGCGCACCGACATGTAGCCCACCGTCTGGCCGTTTTCCTTGATCGGCGTGACGTTGGCCTCGACCCAGTAATGGTCGCCGTTCTTGCGCCGGTTCTTGACCAGGCCGTTCCAGGGCCTGCCCGCCTTCAGGGTGGCCCACAGGTCGGCGAACGCCTCCGGCGGCATGTCCGGATGACGCACCAGATTGTGGGGCGCCCCCATCAGCTCCTGCTCGCCGAAACCGCTCGCCTCGATGAAGTCCCGGTTGGCGTAGGTGATGATGCCCTTGAGGTCGGTCTTGGAAACCAGGGAGGCCCCCTCCCTGAGCACGTACTCCCGGTCTGTGACCGGCTTGTTGATTCGCATCTGGCTTGCTCCCTTGACGGTTTTCTGTTCGCTGTGTTCCGGCGCGCTGCGCCCTATTCCGGGCCGGCGTCGACCAACTCCATATCGCGGCTGGTCATCAGGCGCTCGATATCCACCAGGATGATCATCCTCCGGTCCACCGTGCCCAGGCCCAGGATGTAGCGGGTGTCCAGGGCGGCGCCGAATTCCGGCGCCGCCCTGACCTGCTCGGGCGACAGGGTGATCACGTCCGACACCCCGTCCACCACCATCCCAACCACCCGTTCGGCGATGTTGAGGATGATCACCACCGTGAACGGGTCGTATTCCGCCTTGCCCAGGTTGAATTTAATGCGCATGTCCACGATGGGGACGATGATGCCGCGCAGGTTGATCACCCCCTTGATAAAGGGCGGGGCGTTGGCGATGCCGGTCACCGCGTCGTAGCCGCGGATCTCCTGCACCTTGAGAATGTCGATGCCGTATTCTTCACGGCCCAGGGTGAAGGTGAGAAACTCGTTGCCGGCGGCGGGGACGCCGTTCATGGTGGTGTCAGGGCTGGCTTGGGTCATCTGCGCTCCTTGTCCATAAGTTTTCCGGCCCGTTACGGCGCCGGCTGCCGGCTCTGGCCGATGCGCACCAAAGCCGCGGGGTCCAGTATCAGCGCCACCTTGCCGTTCCCCATGATGGTCGCCCCGGAGACGCCCGCGACTTTGCGGTAATTGGATTCCAGGCTCTTGATCACTACCTGGTGCTGCCCCACCAGCTCATCGACGAACAAGGCGGTCTTGCTGCCCTCCGCGTCGATGATCACCAGGATGCCCTGGTGCGGCTCGGCCGCTCGCGGCTGGATGTTGAATATCCGGTGCAGGGCGATCAACGGCAGGTATTCGCCGCGCACGTGGACCACCCGGCCTTGGCCGGCCACGCTCTTGACGTCCTCCTGCGGCGGCTGCAGCGACTCGACGATGAAGGACAGGGGCAGGATGAAGATCTCCTGCCCCACCGAGACGGACATGCCGTCGAGGATCGCCAGGGTGAGCGGCAGGCGGATGGTGATCTTGGTGCCGAAACCCTGCTCCGACTCGATCTCGACGCGCCCGCCCATGCCTTCGATGTTCTTCTTGACCACGTCCATGCCCACGCCGCGCCCGGACACATCGGTCACCACCTCGGCGGTAGAGAAGCCGGGGGCGAAGATCAGTTGCCAGACCTCCTGGTCCGACATGCCGTCGTTGACCGGCAGCCCTTTCTCCATCGCCTTGCCCAGGATTCTTGCACGGTTCAGCCCGGCGCCGTCGTCCGCCACCTCGATGACGATATTGCCTCCCTGCTGGGAGGCGCGCAGGGTAAGGATGCCCTTGGCGTCCTTGCCGGCGGCGCGGCGCTTTTCCGGGGTCTCGATGCCGTGGTCCAGGCTGTTGCGCACCAGGTGGGTGAGGGGGTCGCTGATTTTCTCGATCAGGCCCCGGTCCAGTTCGGTGCCTTCGCCGACGGTCTTGAGTTCCACCTGCTTGCCGAATTTCCCCGCCACGTCCCGGACCACCCGGGGAAAGCGGCTGAACACGAAGCTGATGGGCATCATGCGGATGGACATCACGGAATCCTGCAGGTCCCGGGTGTTGCGCTCCAACTGCGCCATGCCGTTGTGCAGCCGCTCGTAGATCACCGGGTCCACCTCGGACGCGGTTTGCGCCAGCATGGCCTGGGTGATGACCAGTTCTCCCACCAGATTGATCAGTTGGTCCACCTTTTCCACGCTGACCCGGATGGAAGTGGTGTCGGATTGCGTTGCCCCGGCCTTGTCGGTGGCACGACGCCCCTCCCCCCCGGGCTTCGCGGCGGCCGGGGCGGCGGGATGGGTCTGCCCCCCCTGCGCCACGGGAGGCGCGACATCCTGGAAAAAGCCGTAGCCCTGCTGCTGCTCGGCCTCGGCCTTCACCTTTTCGGGGTCGGTGAAGAAACCGTAGCCGGGATCTTCTTCCGGCGGATTGGGCGGTTCATCGCCGTCGGTGAACAAGCCGTAACCCGGATCTTCTTCCGTTTTCCCGGCGGGCGCGGCTTCGGTCGCCTGCTCGATAGCGATCTGCTCGGGCTGCAGGAAGAACGCGAGGATATCCAGGATGTCGGCTTCCTCGGCGGCGCTAGCCAGTTTCAACGCGACTCCTTGGCCTTCTTCCCCCCCGGCGATCACTTCCAGTGTGCCCAGTGCGGCCAGGTTGCGCAGCAACGTGTCCAGGACGGCCGGGTCGCGGAAGACCGTGGGGTCGGCACGGAAACGAATCTGATAGGTCCGTGGGCCGGCCGGGGCAGCGGGCGCGGCGGCGGTGCCCGCCCCGGGCAGGTCGCTGGCCAGGTGCTTGAGCCTTGCGCACACCTCGGCGACGGCCCGCTCATCCACCTCGGAGCCGTGTTGATGGCCATCCAGTTGGGTCTTCAGCACGTCGCCCGCCTGCAGGAAGGTATCCACCATTTCTTCGCGCAGTTGCAGCTCCCCTTTGCGCAGCCGGTCCAGCAGCGTCTCCAGCACATGGGTCACCTCGGTCATGTCGGTAAAGCCGAAGGTGCCGCTGCCGCCCTTGATGGAATGGGCCGCGCGGAAAATCGCATTCAGGTCATCCGCGTCGGGAGATTCGGGATCGAGATTGAGCAGCAGGTTCTCCATTGCCGCAAGGTGTTCCGCGGTTTCCTCGAAGAACACCTGGTAAAACTGGCTCATGTCAATAGTCATGCCGGATCACCCGATACAAATTCAGCGGAATCCATGTTTCGGTGGGCGGGACGGGCGCTGGTCACGGAAGTCCTCCGGGCGCCTCGCTATCCCAGCACCTTCTTCACGACCTCCAGCAACTTCTGCGGGTCGAACGGCTTCACCAGCCATCCCGTCGCCCCGGCGGCCCTGCCCTGGGCCTTCATGGTGTCGCTCGATTCGGTGGTGAGCATCAGGATCGGCACCGTCTTGTACTGGGGCAGCGCCCGCAGCGACTTGATCAGGGTCAGGCCGTCCATCTTCGGCATGTTCTGGTCGGTGAGCACCAGGTTGACGGGCTTGGCTTTGGCCTTGTCCAGCCCCTCTTGTCCGTCCGCCGCCTCGACGATCTCATAGCCGGCCCCCTTCAGGGTGAAGGAGATCATCTGTCTGATCGAGGCGGAGTCGTCCACCGCGAGAATCGTTTTCGCCATAACACCTCCAGATTAAATTTAGGATTCCGGCCGCTGGCCTTGTTCAACATTCCCGCGCCGACGGTCACGTTGCAGCGCATGGTTCCTGTGCCCTCAGAACAGTTCGATATCGCCGGCACCCATGTGTTCCTGGCTGACCGGGCTGGACTTGACGTCTTCCAGACCGGCCACGTGCTCCCGGATGGCCTGCCGATAGCGGGCCAGATCGGCGGAGTGCTGCTCGGGGTTCGCCTGGCCCGTTTCGGCCGCCGCCATTTCCCGCAAGGCGCTTTTCATGGCCTGGACCCGCGCCTTGGTGTGACCGAGGAGCTGGGTCGCCAGGTCCTGGAACTGGAGCGTGGTGACCGCGGAATTCACGTTGTTTTCGATCTCGCCGGAGATCACCGCCAACCGTTCCACCATCTTGGACATGCTGGCGTTGAAATCCTGGATCTCGCCCATCATCTCCTGCACATTCTTCTTCGACTGCAGGGCGAAGTTCATGTCCATGGAGGCCATTTCGTGGATGGAGCGCTCGGCGCTGTTCAGCTCGCCATCCACCTTGTCCATGTGGGAACGTATCTGCCGGCTGAACTGGCTGGTCCGCTGGGACAGGGCGCGCACCTCGTCCGCCACCACCGCGAATCCCCTGCCCGCCTCCCCCGCGCGCGCCGCCTCGATCGCCGCATTGAGCGCGAGCAGGTTGGTCTGCTTCGAGATGGCCTCGATTTCTCCCAGGATCTGCACGATCTGTCCCACTTCCCTGGTGATGTCGTCCATCCGTTCCACCAGTTCCATGGCGACCTTGCTGGTGTGAACCGTGTTGTCCACGAAGGTGGAAAGCGTGCTCGACGTCTCTGCCACAAACTGCGCGAAGTCGACCCTGTTTTCGTTCCGGCCGTCCTCCGTCTTGGCGTACTTCCGCGTCATGGAAAGCGCAAGTTCCTGCTGCGCATGGGCCTCCCCGGTCATGCGGGTGAAGTTGTCCACCAGTTTATGGATGGCGTCCGCCAGCAAGTCCTGGGTCTGTTGCAATTCGTTCGCCGCATAGCCGAACTGGGTGCCGAATTCCCGGGCCAAATCATCCAATACCCCGTTGCTCTCCCGGATCAGGGGGGCCGATACCCCATCCGCTGCGGCGGCCGGCGGGCCGGCACGGCTGGCCGTGCAGCGCACCGCCCTGCGCAGGACCAGTCCCCAGCCCAGCAGCATGAGCGGCAAGGCGCCGAGCTGGCCGGCGCCGCTGCCCCAGCCCGCCCCGGCTTGGCTGCCCAGGTACCAGCCCAGTGCCATGGCACCCGCGCCGACAGCGGCCCCCTGCAGCAAGGCGCCGGTGAAACAGGCGGAATGGGCCGCTGCGCCCCCCTGCTCCCGGAGGGTGTGATCGAACATCGGCATCTTGTCGGGAGTCCCCTGTTGGTTGGGCCGTGTCATCGCGGTTTCCCTCCCGGCGGCGCGCAAAAAGCCGGCCGCGAGTCCCGGCGGGCGTTCGAGGGCATGGATATTGGCGAAGAAACAGCGTCGATCAGGCTATTTTAGACACGGTCTAGAGCTGTTATCGACCGGGATGACAAAAACTTTAAGAACCGTCTTGCGACCGAAGGCGGAGGAATGGCAGGTTGGGTAGGCCGGGCGCGGGGCGAGTCTTCGCCCCGCTCCGGCTCAGGCATGGCCGGCCTTGGCCAGCAGCTTTTGCAGTTCGCCGCTTTGGTACATTTCCTTCATGATGTCCGCGCCGCCGACGAACTCGCCGTTGACGTAGAGCTGAGGGATGGTGGGCCAGTTGGCGTAGCTCTTGATGCCCTCCCGGATCTCCGGGTTGGACAGCACATCCACGGCAAGCACATCGGTGACCCCGCAGGCCCTGAGAATCTGTGCCGCAGAGGCGCTGAACCCGCATTGCGGGAACTGCGGGGTGCCCTTCATGTAAAGCACGACCGGGTGGCCGGTGACCTGTTCCTTGATGACTTCCTGGATACCCATGATTCCTCCGCTCAAAAATTCGATATTACCCCCGATGGAAACCTCCCGGGAGCATGTCGCGTCGCTTGGCCGGCAATACCGGAGTAAATTTATCAGGTTTTATGATAGCCGTTTCGCCGGGGCGCAGTCAACGTGTCTGTGTCCGGAGGCGCAGCTTAGGCGTCGAGAAACAATAAGTTGGACATTTGTTGCGGCGAATCCGCGATGGATGCAAGGCGCGAGCCGCGGCCAATGGTCATTCCATTGGCAAGGCTCGCAACGCCGCAGACGCGCGGATTCGCCGCAACCCTCCGGGCCGCGGCTGCTTTGCGCACATGCCGGTGTCGCAAGCCGCTTGTTGTGAATGACACAACGGCGCGACTTGCTTCGTGGCCTGTGCGCAAAGCAGTCACGGCAAATGTCCAACTTATTGTTTCTCGACGCCTTATTCGTCCTTGGCCGGCACCAGCGCCTTGTGCATCAGATGGCGCGCCAGCAGCAAAGGGGGCATGCGCAACCAGTGGGCACGGACATAGAGAAGCCGGCGCGCCGGCCCGGTGAAACGGCCGCGGCAACTGGGGTGGTCGGGGGCCAGGGCGCGGGCGAACAGCGCGTCCATCAGGGCGAGCAGGGCGCCGGGAGGCCGTCCCGCGGCGGCGGCTTGCATGGTGTCCCCGGGCACGGGGGTGCCGAGGGTGGCGGCGGCGTAACGCAGGGCGTAGAACAGCGGGCGCGACAGATCCAGTTCCCGGGCGCGGGGCACGATCTGCCGCCAGAAGGATTCGCTGCGGCCGAAGTGGCGCAGCAGGCCGTCCAGGTCGGCCAGATCGCGCAGACCGTGCTCCAGTTCGCCGTCGTGGAACAGATGGGTCGCGCTGTGCAGGACCATGTCGGCGGGGGCCAGCACCTTCAGGCCGTCATGGCCTTCCAGGGGCACGGCCGCCTGCCGCAGCTTGGCCGGGTCCGGGTGCAGGCGGGCCGTTTCCGGCAGGATGGAGTGGTGCACGTCGATCACCGTCTGGCGCTTGATGTGCTGCATCGGCGGCAACTCGTGCATCCAGGTGCGGTAATAGCGCTGATCGTAGGCATCGTGCTGGGTCGCGGCCCATCCGTGCAGCATCAGGGCCGCCTCCACCCCGGCCAGTTGTTCCTTCGGCACCAGGATGTCCACGTCGGAGAACAGCCGGCCCCGCGCGGGCGGCAGCCCCGCCATGACGTAGGCGGCGCCCTTGAGCAGGATGATGGGCATGCCGAGCCGCTCCAGCGCATGGCGGATGCGGTTCACCTCCCAGCGCACGGCGCGGTCCTGCTTGTCCGAAACGACCCGGGCGGCCTCCAGGTGCGTCCGCGGCTGTTCCGGCACCCGCTGCAGCAAGCCGCGATCGGCCAGGACCACGCAGATACGAGCCAGGAGTTGCGCATGCCGTGCCTGGCGCACCAGCAGGTCCCATTCGGCGAGACCGAGGGTGGCCGCCGACGGGGGATCGCGCAACACCCGCGATACCAGCTCGGGGGCCGGCGTCATGGAGCGGGCGGCTGCAGCGCGGAGAAGGCCTCGACGGCTTGATCGAGGTCGCCGTAGCTAAAGTCATGGCAGTCGCAGGCATGGATCATGTCGGCAAGCATATGAAAACCGGCAAGCCCGAGCAAGCTGTAGTTGAACGCATTGTCCGCCACCGCCATCAGGGCACCGCCCTTGGACCGGGTTTGGAGCGACGCGGCCGCCCCTTTCCGGTAGCGGGGAAAGATGACCCACGCCGGCTTGGCGGTTTCATTGGCGCGGGAGACGGAATCGGTCGGCGGCTTCATGTGCGCCACCGTTCCCTTGATCGTGTCCCGCACCTCCCGGTTGATCACCGCCGAAGGCTCGAAGCCGCGGATCACCCCGATCGATTCGTTCTTGAGGCTGACCGGCCGCGGCAAGGGTACCGCGTACCCGTCGTTCCTGCGAATCAGCGCCAGTTCGTCGGACAGCAGGCGCCAGCCGCGGTTGACCAGGGCCGCGCACAGCGTGCTCTTGCCGGAGCCGGGGGGGGCGGGCAGGATGGCCGCGTGCCCGTCCCTTTCGATCACCGCCGCGTGGATCATCAGGTATTGGTGGGCATGGCTGGAAACGCACCAGTTCAGCCCCCACTCGAACAACGGATACGCCTGGTCGAGGGGAAGGGGCTTGAACGGCACGTGGCCGTCGAAGTCGAACACGGCCTGGGGATGAAACCAGCGGCGAATGGTCGGGGGTCGAGACAGGCCGACATGGAAATCCGCGAAATCGTTCTGCTCGGCCAGCGGATAATCCGCATAGAGCAGCCCGATGCCTTCGCTCACCGACGAAATGGACGACCGGATACGGGAGACGAAGGGGCCCGTACGCAGGTACAGCCCGGAACCCTTCAGTCGCGCACCGAGTTCGGCGGCGCCGAGGTCCGCCACCTTCATTGCGCGACGCGCCGGACCAGGGCAAGGCGCTCGAAATCGCCGAGGGCCGATTCAAGCGCGGAAAACAGATCGGAACCGGCCCCGGTCCCCAACCGGGACGCCACCCGCTGCACCAGTTCCTCCGTGGTGGCCGCCGCCTGCCGCACGGCAACCAGCAACTCCGCCGCGACCGGGTCGAGCAGATGCGTATCCCCGGTCGCGTTGTCATAGGCCACGCACTCGTCGCCCCAGCGGCGGAAATGGAACCTGGCCCCGTCCTCGACTTTCCACACTACGGCTCGGTGCATGGGACCTGTGCAAGAGAAGCGCTTTGGTTCGAACAGGATTGATGTTGCGGCAACGGAAGATCGCTACGACATCGTGCTTTCCAGGTAATCGACGATCTCCGCGGCGGTCCATGGCGTTGCCCCGGCGGTCGGCACGTACCCGCCCGTGGCATCGTATTCGTTCCAGATGTCCTTTACCGCCTGCACGCTCAGCACGCCATCGGTCCAACCCATCGCGGCATTCAACAACGCGGCAACGATGTGGGCACCCAACTGTGCCGAATCCTGTTGGCCGGTCATCCATAACACCTGCATCAGCGAGTAGGCATAAGGGGGGTTGGCGTTATTCTTGTAACCCGCATAGTGGCCGTATCCGTTGCAAGAGAACACGTCCTTGAATTTGGTGCCGTCGTTTTTCCAGTCACCGACGCTATTGCACATGTTACCCGGTTGCTGAGTACCGGATGTGCAGTTTCCGCACTCGTAGGGCGACGGCCACTGATAGTGCGTCTGCCAGTACCCCGGCGTGCGTCCGTTGCACGTGTAGCCCGGTCCGTGCTGGCTAACGTTGCCGGATTGAAAACCGGAGGGCGATTTGCACGCATACCCCGCCAACACGGGCCGGCTCACTACGGTCAGAATGACCGCGGACCCGACCGCCAAGCCCGCCTTGCCGAACTGGCGGCGGGATTCGTCGGCGGGATGCGGGTCCGCACCTTCCGCTGTGTCTTCCGATCGGGGTGTGTTTTCCATGAATCTCTCCCTGTACCGTACGTCGTGTTGTCACGCAAGCCATGGCGACACGCAACTCGGGCAGGACGACTGAATCTTGCAATGCTCCGTGCCTGAAATTCAAGCAAGATTTGCGCCATATTGTGCGGGGCACCCC
>JAJZUU010000083.1 GCA_021848325.1 Pseudomonadota bacterium
CCCAATACTACGCTGCCGGCCGCAGCATCACCGGCTGGCAAAACGGCCTGGCCCTGGGAGGCGACTACATGAGCGCCGCCTCCTTCCTGGGCATCGCCGGGCTGGTGGCCATGAAAGGCTACGACGGACTGATCTACTCCATCGGCTTCCTGGTGGGCTGGCCCATCATCATGTTCCTCATTGCCGAGCCGTTGCGCAACCTGGGTAAATTCACCTTTGCCGACGTGGTCGCCTTCCGCCTCAGTCAGAAACCCATCAGGGTTGCCGCCTCCATCGGCTCCCTGCTGACCGTCGCCTTGTACCTCATCGCGCAGATGGTGGGGGCGGGCAGCCTGGTCAAACTGGTATTCGGCCTCCCGTACGAGGCGGCCGTAATCATCGTGGGCGCCGTGATGATCGCCTACGTCCTGTTCGGCGGCATGCTGGCCACCACTTGGGTGCAGATCGTCAAGGCGGTGCTGCTGCTGGGCGGCGCCACTGTCCTCACCGTCATGACCCTGGCGAAGTTCGGCTACGATCCGGTGGCCCTGTTCAACGCGGCGGCCGCCAA
Source organism: Pseudomonadota bacterium (assembly GCA_021848325.1). Lineage (GTDB taxonomy): Bacteria > Pseudomonadota > Gammaproteobacteria > Burkholderiales > JAJZUU01 > JAJZUU01. The sequence goes on from JAJZUU010000083.1 coordinate 551, forward strand.
AGCGGGCGACAAGGTCCTGGAACCGGGTGGCCTGGTGGCCAACCCGTGGGACGCGGTGTCCCTCGGCCTGGCGCTGATGTTCGGCACCGCCGGACTGCCCCACATCCTGATGCGCTTCTATACCGTCCCCGACGCCAAAGAGGCCCGTAAATCGGTGTTCTACGCCACCGGCGTCATCGGCTACTTCTACATTCTCACCTTCATCATCGGCTTCGGCGCCATGGTGCTGGTGGGCCAGGACGTGATCAAGTCCTTCGACAAGGGCGGCAACATGGCGGCGCTGCTGCTGTCCGAGGCCACCGGCGGCACCGTGTTTCTCGGCTTCATCGCCGCGGTGGCGTTCGCCACCATCCTGGCGGTGGTGTCCGGACTCACCCTGGCCGGCGCCTCCACCCTGTCCCATGACCTCTACGTGAACGTCGTGCGCAACGGCCAGTCCTCCGAGGACGAGGAGGTCAAAGTGGCCAAGGTGGCCACCGTGCTGCTGGGCGTGCTGGCCATCGTGCTGGGGATCGCCTTCAAGGGCCAGAACGTCGCCTTCATGGTGGGCCTGGCATTCGCCATTGCGGCGAGCGGCAATTTCCCTGCTCTTCTCATGTCCATCGTCTGGAAGAAATTCACCACCGCCGGCGCGGTGGCCAGTATCCTGGTGGGGACCGTGTTGGCCGCGGTGCTGATCGTCATCAGTCCGACGGTGTGGGTGGATGTGCTCAAGAACCCGACCGCCATCTTTCCCCTGAAGAACCCCGCCCTGGTCTCCATGACCGGCGCCTTCCTGGTGGGTATCCTGGTCTCCCTGTTTTCCCGGGAACCGAGAGCGGAAGCGATGTTCGACGACGAGAAGGCGCGGACCTATCTCGGCGTGGGAGCGGAATAACCCGGTAGAATCAAGTCGCGTACCCCGCCCCCGCGGGCACCCTTCCGCATCGGGAACAATCGCCTTTTCGAAAAATGGCGCCCCCCGGAGACGGCCTTCCCGCCTTCCCGCCGTGACTTGACTAATTTCAGGTTTAAGGTTTTAATAGCGGGCTTCGGCCGGCAGGGTGCCAGAACCCGGCGGACGCGTTCTTGAACTCGCATCACGCGCAAGGACAAATGTAGCACACGAAGGCCAAGTAGCTCAGTCGGTAGAGCAGAGGACTGAAAATCCTTGTGTCGGTGGTTCGATTCCGCCCTTGGCCACCATATTCCAACGCCCAACCGTTCTCGGTTGGCCTTTTTTCTTGAGCACTCCCGCATGTTCGCGGGGGTTCCTGCGAATCCCTGTGGACTTCCTTCCTCGGCCGTCTCGTCGACACCGGCCCGCATTTCGCTCTCTCCGCGCCGTTTTTCTCTCCGGCTTTGCACCCCGGTAAAGGGCCGAAGTCCACAAAGGCGGCAAGCTCCGCCTTTGTGTATCAGCTACTTACGCGCGGACCAAATCAAGCGGTTGATTTTCAGCATTGGTAGGGAAAGAACATCTCGATTCTGCGAACATGGAGATCGTGATGAGAAACTACCCGGCATGGCTGCTGCGGACAAACCGACCATAACGCAATGCAAGACCTGGCAGGATGAGCAGGTTGAGGGCGGTGGACGTGAACAGGCCCCCCAGGATAACGATTGCCATTGGCCCCTCGATCTCGCGGCCCGGCGCGCCTGCCCCCAGAGCCAGCGGCAGCAGCCCGAGTGCGGTCACCAGCGCGGTCATGAGAATCGGCGTGAGACGTTCCGTCGCCCCCCGCAATGCTGCTTCGGGTCCCCATTGCATGCCTTCGACCGCTACGAGGTGCTCGTAATGGGAAAGCATCATCACGGAATTGCGTAAGGTAATCCCGAACAGGGTGACAAACCCGACCAGCGCGCCCACCGACACGCCCACCCGGGATATCGCCACCGCGATCACGCCCCCCACGAGCGCAAACGGCAAATTGACGAACACTAGGCCCAGGTTGCGGTAATTCCGCAGCACCATCGACAGAAACAGCACGATTGCGACGCCGGCGAGGGCAGAATTGATGAGCAAATCGCGGCTGGATCTTGCCTGCGCCTCGGCGGCCCCACCGAATTCCACGTAGGTGCCCTCGGGCAGCTTGATTTTGGCGGCAATCTGTCTCTTGGCGTCCGCGACAAAAGACTTCACGTCCCTGCCCAACACGTTGCAGGTGATGGCTTGCACCCGCCGCGCGCCGTTGTGGAGCACCACATAGCGCCCGGAACTTTCATAGATGTCCGCCAACTGGTTCAGCCGCACATAGGTCCCATTCGGATTGCGCAGCATGAGTTTGCCGACGTCAGCGATATTTTTCCTTTGCCGCGCATCGAGAATCACCGCGACGTCGAAAACCCGGTTGCCGTCGTACACTTGGCCGACGACATCCCCCTGGTAAGCGGCGCGAACCGCGTCCAGCACCTGTACGGGATCGAATCCCCAGCGCGATAACGCGTCAGGCCTCAGCCGCACGACAAGTTGGGGCATTCCAGGCGGAGACTGCACCTGCACTTCCGTCGCGCCTCGAACGCGACTCAAAACCCCGGCGATTTCCTGGGCCTCCCGATCCAGGACATCCAGGTTATTGCCGTACACGTTTACCACTACCGAGGCCGTATAGCCGGATAGGATTTCCTCGATGCGCTCCGTGAGGAAGGTCTTGACGGAAAAATTGGCGCCCGGAATTCGCGCCAAGGCGTCGCGCACTTCGTTTTGGGCATGCTCGGCGGCCTCACCCGAGAGCGGCTTGAGGCCGACATCGATTTCGCTGTACTGGGGACCGAAGGTGTCGTCAGAGCCTTCGGCCCGGCCCGCGCGCTGCGCGACCGTGCGGACGAATGGAAGTCTGAGAAGCTCCGCCGTGGCTTCACGCCCTACGCGCAGGGACTCCTGCAATGAGGTACCAGGTACCAGAGCCATGTGAACGATGAAATGGCCTTCCTTGAGCTCCGGAAGAAATTTGCCCCTCAGAAACGGCAGCACGGCCAGTCCCGACGCGGTAGCGAGCGCCGCGGCGACGACGATTGCGCGATGATGCTGTTCCACGCTCACCAGGAGAGAACGGTATCTGGCCTTGAGCCAGCGCAGAAGCGGCGGTTCTCGCTCCGGCAAAGGCTGGTTTTCCAGCAGGATGAAGCACAGGGCCGGCGTGACGGTCACCGCCACCACGAGGGAGGCGAGCGTCGCCAGGATGTAGGATACCCCCAACGGTCCGAACAGCCGGCCCGCCACGCCGGACATGGTGAGCACGGGCAGGAAAACCATGGTGATGACCAGGGTGGCATAAACCACGGCGCTGCGCACCTCCAGCGCGGCATCGAGGACCACGTCGAAGGAGGCGCGCGGAGTTTCGAGCTGGCGATTTTCCCGCAGGCGGCGATAGATATTTTCCACCACGATCACCGCATCATCGACCAGCAGGCCGATGGCGATGGCAAGCCCGCCCAGGATCATGGTGTTCAGGCTCAGCCCCAGATACTCCATGACCGTCGTGCCGGCGAGGAGGGATAGGGGTATCGCCACCAAGGAAATGGCGGCGGTCCGGAGGTTGAACAGGAACAGCATCAGCACGATGACCACCAGCACCGCCCCGATGGCCAGGGAGGTCTCCACGTTTCGCGTGGCGGTCTGGATAAAGTTAGCCGGCCGGAAAACCGTGTCCAGAGCGATGCCCTGAGCATTCAGCCCGGGGCGGATATCCTGCAGCGCCCGCTCGATACGCTCGGTCACCTGCAGCGTGTTGGCGCCATACTGCTCCGAGACCACCAGTTGCACGGCCGGCTTGCCCATCACGGCCGCAGCACCGATGGGCGTCGCAGGAGCGTCGACCACTCTCGCCACGTCACCGAGCGTCACATTCATCCCGTTTTGATGAACGATGACCGTTTTTGCGATGCGATCCGCGGTGAGCGCCTGGCCTTCGCTTTGCAGGACGATTCGCTGGTTCGCGCCGTCGACCACCCCTGCGCCCCGCACGCCCGTCGCTTGCCGGGCCGCGGCGAGCACATCGTCAATGGAAAGGTTGAACTTGACCAGCCGACGGGGTTCGACCTGGATTTGAAGCTGCTTCACCTCGCCGCCGAAAACCGCCACCTTGGCGACACCGGGGATAGCCAGGAGCCTGGGTTTCAGCGTCCAGTCGGCGACCGTGCGCAGCTCCATGAGGGAGCGCTTATCCGAGGTGAGGCCAAGCACCATCACCACGCTCGTGGAGGATGTGAACGGGGACATCTCCGGAGGCCGAATCCCTTGCGGCAGCCGGGAGGATACGCTGGCAAGCCGTTCCGCGAGAGCCTGCCGGTCGCGATAGATATCGCTACCGGATCTGAATGTTGCGGTGATTACCGAGAGTCCCTGGATCGAACTCGAGCGCAGCGTGTCAACGCCGGGCGCACCGTTGATCGCATTCTCGACCGGCTGGGTAACCAGCACTTCCACCTGTTCCGGCGACAGCCCCGTGGCTTCGGTCTGAATCATGACCTGGGGCGGGGCGAATTCGGGAAATACGTCGAATTTGGCGCGCGACAGGGCATAGAGCCCATAGACCACCAGGATGCACGCCAGCGCGATGATCACCCCCCGGAAGCGCAACGAAAACCGCACAATCGCGGCAAGCATGCCGGAAGCTCCGCTAGTCATTTGCGCTCGCCTTTCTCGCCGCCTTCCTCCCCCTCTTCGCCCGATTGAATCTGGGAACGGAATTCCTGGGATAGCAATTGCTGCGCCCCGGTGACGACCACCGCCTCGCCCGCTGCGAACCCTTTCGACGCGAACCAGCCGTCCTCCACCGGGTTGCTCGTGGGCAGTTCGCGCCGCGCAAAACGACCCGGCTGGGTCTCCACGTAGGCCCATGCATTGCCCTGCCACCACACCACCGCGGACGCCGGAATAACCACACCTTGCGTGAGCGCGCCCGTCGGCAAATAGGCGCTAACAGTCATACCGGGAAGCAGGGCGTTTGCGGGCGCATGGTAGAACAGGCTCGTGCCCTGGAATCGCGGGTCGGTTCGGGGTGCCCGGGAGATCAGTTCCCCCGTCGCATAGCTGCCATCCGGGCCCTGAACCCTCACGGTTTGAGGCGGCGACAAGATGGTTGCGCCAGCCGGAACATTGACCTGTATGAGCGCCCTCTGCTGGCTCAGAAACTGATTAAACAAGGCGCCGCCGCCCAGAACTGCCTTGGCAAGAACGCCGCCCCATTGTTGGGCGGCATTCCCTTCGATGGCCGCGAGATTTGCGCGCGATGCGCGCAGGGCCGCCTCATCGGACCGCCAAACGGCTTCGGCCGCCTGCAGAGCCTTGTCGGACACATCGCGACCATCCGCATTCAAGGCACGTAGCCGCTCGTATTCCCTGCTCGAAGCCGCCAGCGCAGCTCGCGCTTTCTCCGCTTGGGACTTCGCATCAATGTACCGGTTGTGCAGGTCGATGAAGTCCTGGAGAGGAAGAACCGTTCCGAAAGCCTGAGTTTCCTGCCGGCGGCTGACGGGCTTGAGGGCGGTTGTCACGATGCCGCTCAAAGCGAGGGTCTGCCTGTCTAGGGCAAGCGCGGGTACGGCTGCTTCCCCGTGCGCTTCCGTCCGTGGTTCGGCGGACTTCTCCACCTCATGTGGCCCTGCCTCATCCTTTTCGGCGATACCCCAGGTCGCAATCGCGAGCACGCTGGCGGCGGCTCCAATTATCAGAATCAGTTTGCCTTTCATTGTTGGGTTTCCTCTTTGCGGGGGCTTGCGGCGGAAATCTCGGGAAAAGACATGGCGGGGATCAAAGGGCGCTGTATGGCATCTTCCAGCGCTGCTAGGGACTGTTGCCCCTCAATCAGAGTGTCCAGCCGGGCGCGCTTGGCGGATATCAGTTCGAACGCGCCCTCGGTCAGGGCAAGACGGTCGGTGTCGCCGGCACGGAACCGTGCTTCCAGCGAGGCCTGGCGCCTTTCCTGCTCGGTGACCAGTTCGTCGGCAGTCTGAAGCTTCCGGGAAACCGCCCGGTAAGTCGCCAGCGCCAGGTCGAGGTCGCCTATGACCCTCGCCTGCAGGGCCGTAAAGCTCGCGGCAGCCTGCGTGCGTCGAGCCTCGGCCTCGGCGATGGGGCCCTCGTTGTGGTTGAACAGCGGAAGCGTCAGAGACAAACCGAGCGACCACTTGTTGACGCCCTGGTCCCACTGGTAGCCCGGCCCCAAACTGAAGTCTGGGTATTGCCTGGCGATCGCCAGTTGCAGGGCGGACTGGCTTGCCTGGTATTGCGCCAGCGCGGCCAGAATGTCGGCGCGGTTCGTGAGCGCCTGCCATCGCACTTCGGACGCGGGCAGCGCGTTGGGGCCGGGAATGGCGCCAAGTCCGTCGAACGACACCGCGATGTCCGTCAAGCTCGCTGCCGGCACGCCGATTGCCGCAGCGAGCTTGATGCGTGCCTCGATCTCCCGTTTCCGCGCCTCGCTCAGCGCCAGCCTCGTCTGCTGCAGCGTGATCCTGGCTTGGGCCACCTCCGCGGAGGAAACCTCTCCGGCGCGGAGTCTTCGATCCAGGAGGCTGACTATCTTCGATAGGAGCGTTTCCTGCTCTTTAAGCAGAGTGGCACGTTCCTGGGCCGCATACAAGCCAGCCAAGCTTGCGCGCACCCGGCTGTAGGCCTGCCATGCGGTGTCGGCGAGCCCCCACCGGGCGGCTTCCGAGACATGCTGCGCCTGGTCGATCCGATACCCGCGCTTGCCCGCGGTCTCCACCGGAATGCTCAAATTCAATCCCCAGGTCCAGGGGAAACCGCCGCTCGGGGCGTTGCGCTGCCCGAAAATGTCCAACGTCGGATTGGGTCTCATCCCCGCCGTAATAATGCCTGCTTCGGCTACACTCAGCCTGGATCGCGCCACGTCGAGCTCCGGGCTGTAGTAGAAGGCTGCCAATGCAAGCAGCGTCAAGTCCCACTGTTTTGGCGGCCACGAGGCGGCCTCCTGCGGAAGGTTTTGCCGCACAAAATCCCGCAGCCCGGTACTGTCCAGCGAACGGGATTCAAACGCGGATGCCGTTTGGGCGGACAACAAGGGCTTGGGTTGAAAGCTCGCGCACCCGCCCAATAGCGATGCCAGGACGCACGGAATGGCGAATTTATTGAGAGTGGTCTTCATTGTTCGGCTCAACTCTTTCGCGATCTACAGCAGCGTCAAACCCGAAGCGGCGCGTCGAGGTACTGACGAAGTTTTGAGAAATCGACCGCGCCGAGTGTCTTCGATACGAGCTTCCCGCTCTTGTCGATGAGGAAGGTGGTCGGAACGACTTTCGCGTCATCGAACGACCGCGCGAGCGCTCCGCTCGCGTCCAGCACTACCGGGAACGGCAAGCCCCTGCTGCCCGCAAAGTTTCTGACCTGTTCGGGCGTATCGTAGGCCATGGCCACCGTGATCAGCTCGAAACCGCGCGGCTGGTACCGGCGATAGGTCTCGACGAGATCGGGCATCTCGCCCATGCAGATGGGACAGCTCGTTGCCCAGAAGGTAACCATGACGACCTTGCCGTGCAGGTCTTCCAGCCGGATGTGCCGACCGTCGAGGGTCGTGAAGCTCATGGTGGGAGCGACAGGCGCAGCGGCCCGCTGCGTCAAGGCATAGGACACCACAGCCGCGCCCAGCACCGCGAGCACGGCCAGCGGAATCCACAGATTCCGGCTAACTGCCATTGACCCTGTCTCCCTCTATGCGGCCGTCCCTGACGCGCACCACCCGACGCGCCCGGCCGGCCACGGCCGGGTTGTGGGTGACCATGACGATGGTCCGGCCCTGTTCGTGCAGGCGCCCGAGCAGCGCCAGCAGCTCGGCTTCGGCAGCCGAGTCGAGATTGCCGGTGGGCTCGTCCATCAACAGGATGTCGGGATCGTTGGCGAGCGCGCGTGCCACCGCCACGCGCTGCTGCTGGCCGCCGGAAAGCGCGCCGGGGCAAAGGTGCGCTTTTTCCGCCAGGCCCACTGAATCGAGCAAGGCCATCGCCTGCGCGTGGCCTTTTTCGTCTCCCTTGCCGCCGAACCACAGTGCGAGCTGGATGTTCTCCAGTGCCGTCAGATGCGGCAGCAGATTGAAGGACTGGAACACGAAGCCGATCGCCCGCGCCCGCGTTTGGGCGAGTTGAGCGGAACCGAGCGTGGTGAGCTCGATGCCGTGCAGATAAACCTGCCCACGGGTAGGCCGGTCGAGGCCGCCCATGATCTGGAGCAGCGTGCTCTTGCCGTGGCCCGATGGGCCCATCACGGCCACCCAGGAACCACGTTCCACGTCGAGGCTGATTTCAGACAACGCAGTCGCGGCCGCCTCGCCGGTGCCGTAGACCTTGCTGACGTTTGCGACACGAATCACGGTCTCAGACATAACGCATGGCCTCCACCGGACTGAGTTTCGTCGCGCGCCATGCCGGATACAGCCCGGCCGCCAGCGCGAGACCAATCGACAATCCAAAGGTCAGCAGGAGAGTCGCGCCGTCCAGGCTCGGCACGGGCGACTGGCGCAAAGAAGCGGTGAAGGCATTGTCGGTCAGGTATGGGCCCAGGACGTAGGCCCCGAGCATCCCCACCAGCACGCCCAGGATGCCCCCGAGCAGGCCATACAAACCAGACTCCAGCAGGAACGCGGCGAACAGGGTGCGCCGTGTGCTGCCGACGGCCTGCATGATCCCGATTTCACGCCTGCGCTCGTATACCGCAGTGAGCAGGGTGTTGACGATGCCGAAGGCCGCCGCCAGCACGCCCACCGCCGCCACGGCCTGCATCGCGCCGCTCACCATGCCGACGATGGAGAGGATCGAGGACAGAAGCTGCTTGTCGGTCACCACTGCGACGTTGGCCTTCTCCTGGATACGCAGGCTCACGGCATCGACCTGTTGCAGATCGTCGACCTGCACTGCCGCGAAGGACACCTTGCCCTCCACTTCGTAGAGCTTTTGCACCACGGGCAGCGGCATGAAAGTGGCCACGTCGTCCTTGTTGCCGGCCTCACGCAGCACGCCGATGATCGGCAATGGGTGCCCGCGCACTGTGAAACTGTCGCCCGGCTTGAGCTGGAACTGCTTGGCGATGGCGGCGCCGACCACCACTGCCGGCTCATCCGCAGCCTTGAAGTATCGTCCGGCGGCAATCTGCCACTTCTGCAAGGCCCGCATTTCCTCGGGCAGGATGCCGATTACCGGCACCGGGCGATTGCGGAAAGCCGTCTTTTCGTTGAGGTAGGGAACGGCGGTCTTCACGCCTGGCACCGCCATAATCTTGTCGATCTCGGACATGGGAATCGCCTCGGGAAGCTGCTCCCCGGTAAGCACCGAGATCTGCTCGTAGGCGCACCAGCCTTTCGGCGTGACCACGAGATTGGCGCCCAGTCCTTGCGCCTGTTTCTTGATTTCGCGGTCGAGCCCCTGGCCGATGGTCAAGAGACTGACGAAGGCCGCCATCCCGACCGCCACGCCGCCCAGCGTGAAAGCAAAGCGTCCTTTGCGGCGCAGCAAATTGCGCCAGACAAGCTTCCCGAGATTCATACGCCCTAGTTCTTGATCGAGCCCAGGTTCTCGACACGGTCGGCGTCGAGGTAGTCGAAGCGCTCGCCCTTGACGATTTTGCCGCGCACGTTCAACTCATCCCAGGGATTTGGAAGCGAACCGCCGGTCTTGACCGGCAGATAGTTCCTGGCGCAGTGCAGGTCCTTGCACACCCGCGCCTCGCGCGAATCGATCATGGCGAACATGCCGGGATGATCGGGCGGCGCCGCGGCCATGACGCCCCGGACGAGGATCGTCCCCTGGTAGCCCTTCGGGTCCGCGGCTATGTCCTCCACCTGGAGCGCACCGGGAGGCAGCGCCCGCTGATTGACGCCGAATAGGTCTGGCAGGCCGCCCGCCGCCAGGGGTTGCTGCTGGGTGAGGCTCACACCCGCATAGCCGAGGGCCGCGAGCGCAGCAAGCACCGCGATCACGATGCCATGGCGCCACCCTGGCCGGTGTTGGCTTTTGGCATCACTCATGTTCCTCCTCCTTCATTTCGGTTGATGCGATGCGTTGAGCAGCCGCGCCGAGTTGAGCGCGACCAGCACATCGGGCACCACCTCGGTCGCGGCCGCCAACACCGGGCTCAGGATGCCGACCGAGGCGAGCCCCATGGTGACCACGTCCCAGGTGATGCCGAGCGCGATGTTCTGGCGGATGGTGCGGTAGGTGCGCCGGCCTGCGAGGATCGCCTGCGGAATCTGGTGCCAGTCGTCGCGCATCAGCGCCACGTGTGCGGCTTCGAGCGCCACGTCGCTGCCGACCACGCCCATGGCGATGCCGACGTCGGCCTGCGCCAGCGCGGGTGCGTCGTTCACGCCGTCGCCCACCATCGCCACCTTGAGGCCCGTCTGTTGAAGCTCACGCACGATCGCGATCTTGTCCTCGGGCAGGAGGCCCGCACGGAATTCGGTGACGCCAACCTTCGCGGCGATCGCCGCCGCCACGCGCTCGTTGTCGCCGGTGAGAAGCAGCAGGCACTTGACGCCGAGAAGCTTCATGGCGGCGATGGCCGCCGGCACTTCGTCGCGGATCACGTCGGCCACAGCGATGGCACCCACGATGCTTCCATCCAAGGCCAGGAGCAGGACCGTCTTGCCGTCTTGCTCCAGCGCCAGCGCCTGGGTCTCAACGGCCGCGCTCAGGGGAACATCGCTTTCGCGCAGGAAGCGGGCGTTGCCGAGCAGCGCGGTCTTGCCCGCCACCCTGCTGCGCAGCCCCTTGCCAACCAGGTATTCGAAGCCTTCCGGATCGGGGATCGTGATGTTTTTCGCACGGGCGTGTTCCAGGATGGCCGAGGCGATGGGATGCTCGGAGTTCTTTTCGAGCGAGGCCGCATAGCGCAGGATCTCGTCCTCCGGCAGGCCGTTTACGGCAATCACGTCCGTGACCTGGGGTTTGCCGAAGGTGACGGTGCCGGTCTTGTCCATGACGACGCAGTCCACCCTGGCGAGCGCTTCGAGATAACGCCCGCCCTTGACGAGCAGTCCATGACGCGCGCCGCTGCCCACGCTCGCCACCACCGAAAGCGGGGTGGCGAGCCCCACCGCGCAGGGGCAGGCCGCGACGAGCACCGCGATGGCGAAGAGCGGCTCGCCTGAAACGAGGTAGGTCAGCACCGCGGCCCCGATGGCCGTTGGGAGAAACCAGGTGGTGAAGCGATCGGCGAATTTCTGGATGGGGGCTTTAACGGCTTCGGCTTCTTCGACGAGCCTGACGATCTTGCCGAAGGTGGTGTCCGGCCCGACGCGCGTGACCCGGACCTCTATGTACCCCAACTCGTTGAAGGTGGCCGCATAGACTTCGTCCCCCGGCTGCTTCTCCGCTGGCACACTCTCGCCGGTGATCGATGCCTGGTTGACCGAGCTGCGCCCGGCGACCACGACACCGTCGGCCGGCATCTGCTCACCGGGGCGGATCGCCACCACGTCGCCCGGCTTGAGCGCCTCGACCGCGACCTCGATTTCGCGCCCGTCGAGCTTGATCCGCGCGGTCTTGGGCGACAGCCGGATCAGCTCCTGGATGGCCTTGCGCGATTT
>JAJZUU010000084.1 GCA_021848325.1 Pseudomonadota bacterium
AGACGTACTCGGGTCTTTCCGCGGCGAAGAAGGCTTCGACCGCGGCCTGGTCTGTGAGGTCGAGCTCGGCATGGGTACGGGTGAGGATGTGGGTGTACAGGCCACTCCCCTCTCCCCCGGCCCCTCCCCCGCTGGGGGAGGGGGGTGCGGCGGCGAGGCGGCGCATGATGGCGGAGCCGACGAGGCCGCGGTGGCCGGCGATGTAGATTTTAGAAGATAGGTTCAAGATGCAAGGTCCAACTGGGCAAGAGTTGGATCAACGGATCGGGCGTGAACGGTCATAGAGTGTTTCGGGCGCAATATCGAGGTTGCCCGGCCAGCAGACCGTATCGAACGCTATGTAGACCTGCTTGAACAATGCCGGATCTTTCAGGCGCGTAAACCCCCCTTTTCCGAGGTACGGACGCGCATCAAAAAGGCGCGTTTCGCCCGTGTTGAACTTGATCTCCAACGTATAGTCTTCGTGAACGCTCACATGGGTGATGGTTTCCATTGGCATGCAGCTCCTTAGCGCAGTGGGTCTATAGGGAAGGGCGATTCTTCGCGCACCATTTCGGCCACCAGTTCATCGAAGGTAACCTTGGGCGTCCAACCGAGTTTAGCCTTGGCCTTGGCGGGATCGCCGAGCAAAGTTCCAACCTCCGTAGGGCGGAAGTAGCGGGGATCGAGTTGGACAACAACCCGTTCGCCCTCTCCCCCAGCCCCTCTCCCGGAGGGCGAGGGGAGGAGGATGCCTTTTTCATTGACACCGTGGCCTTGCCAGCGGGTTTTCAGGCCAAGCTCCACCGCCTGATTTCGGCAATTCCGGTAATCAAGTTGGATTTCTATCACCCCCAATTTATCTTCCTCGTGGTGCCACGAACGCGCTCGGCATGTTCATTCTGGCTTGATCCCATAAGCTTTGGCGCAGAAATCCAGTAACGCCGGTAGTGCTCAAACAATTCCGGCGTGGCTTTGACCATTTCCGTAAAAAATTGCGTCAGACGGTCGGCGTCTTCTTCATACTCGTGATTTACCGCGTTTCTCAACTCGCGAATGATTTTCCAGCGTTCGGTAGATTCGAGTACGCCCAGCTTTTCCATGAAGGCGAGGACTGAACCAAAGCGCTCTACTTCAATCTCTTCTTCGATGGCAACTGCACGCATGGTTTTGCCAAGATGCTCCTGAAATTCACTAAAGCGAACACGGAATGCTGCAAGTGTTTCATGCTGCTCCAGGCTCAGTGCGCGCCAGTTGCTTATGGGGAGAATTCGTTGAACCCGTTGTGTTGAATAAGCAAGGTATTCGCGCATCCGTTGCAGATGCGCAAGCTGGCGCGCGATCAGGCGCAAATGTGCGGTCATAGCTGAACTCCTTGGGTTCTTGCCAACTGGTAAATCGGCTTGTCTTTTCCGGGTTCTTTTACGATCAGGTCAACATGCAAGTCCAGGCTGTCTTCGAGCGCGATTTTGCAACGCAATGCCGATAGGAGCGTGTTTTTCTGGGTGGACTCCACGTATAGATCAACGTCTCCCCCGCGCCGGGTATCGTCCACACGCGAGCCAAACAACCATACGGATGCATCCGCACCAAAATTCTGCTGGGCGGTGTCGCGGATGGTTTCAATTTGTGAGGCGGTTAGTCTCATTCGGCTAAAATTACCTATTCCCAGAAGGGCGTCAACCGCGCTCGATACTCGTGGTCGGCCAGGCGCATTTCGAAAGAATCAGGGCGTGCTTCTTGCAATGTTATTCATGGCAGTTTAGCACCGAATAACCGTGCTTCTTGACCAGTTCATCCCGCTCGGCGGCCTTCAGGTCCTCGCGCACCATTTCGGCGACCAGTTCACTGAAGGTGACTTTGGGCGTCCAACCCAGTTTGGCCTTGGCCTTGGCGGGATCGCCGAGCAGGGTTCCAACCTCAGTAGGGCGAAAGTAGCGGGGATCGACTTGGACAACAACCCGTTCGCCCTCACCCCCAGCCCCTCTCCCGGAGGGCGAGGGGAGGAGGATGCCTTTTTCATTGACACCGTGGCCTTGCCATTCGATCTTCATGCCCATCTCTTCAGCCGCAGCATTGACGAAGTCGCGCACGCTGTATTGCACGCCGGTGGCGATGACGAAATCTTCCGGCTTCTCCTGCTGGAGCATGAGCCATTGCATCTCGACGTAGTCCCTGGCGTGGCCCCAGTCGCGCCTGGCGTCGAGATTGCCGAGGTACAGGGTGTCTTGCAGGCCGAGTTTGATGCGCGCCAGGGCGCGGGTGATTTTGCGGGTGACGAAGGTTTCGCCCCGGATGGGGGATTCGTGGTTGAACAGGATGCCGTTGCAGGCGTACATGCCGTAAGCCTCGCGGTAATTGACCGTGATCCAGTAGGCGTAAAGCTTGGCGGCGGCGTAGGGCGAGCGTGGATAGAACGGGGTGGTTTCGCGCTGCGGGGTTTCCTGCACCTTGCCGAACAGTTCCGAGGTGGAGGCCTGGTAGAAGCGGGTTTTCTTTTCCAGGCCTAGGATGCGGATAGCTTCGAGCAGCCGCAAGGTGCCGAGCGCGTCGGAATTGGCGGTGTATTCCGGCTCCTCGAACGACACCGCGACATGGGATTGCGCGGCGAGGTTGTAGATTTCGTCGGGTTGCACTTGCTGCACGATGCGCACCAGGCTGCTGGAGTCGGTCATGTCGCCGTAGTGCAGAAAAAACCGCCGGTTTCGCTCGTGCGGATCCTGGTACAGGTGATCAACGCGGTCTGTGTTCAGCAGAGAGGCGCGGCGTTTGATACCGTGCACCTCGTAACCTTTTGCAAGCAGGAACTCGGCCAGATAGGCACCGTCCTGCCCGGTTATTCCTGTTATGAGCGCCACCTTTTTCATGCTTGCTCCCCCCTGGTTTTTGCCCAGGCCGCTTAACGTGAACACGACGACAATGGCCAGTACCGCCCCAGCGCGACGATCCGCCGCCGTTTCTGCGCCAGCCGTTTTTCGCTACGTACACCTCGCCCACAAGCGAGGTGGGATAGGTGTGCAGCGGGTTCGATTGCTCATCAACAATGATCGCCACAAGAAGCGCTACCGTGGGTACACCGAGGACCATGAGGTTGGGCGCGCGGAGCAGCACAGGTTAGTCGTCGTGGTGAAAACGGCAAGCGATAATCACCAGTTCCGCATCGGTTGCCCGATACACCAGTCGGTTCGCGTCATCGATGCGCCGGGACCGGTAGCCGGATAATTCGCCACGCAGCGGTTCGGGCTTGCCGATCCCGGCGAACGGGTCGCGCACGGCGGCGGTAATCAGCAGGTTTAACCGCTTGAGCGTCTTTTTATCCTGATCTTGCCAGTACAAATAAGCGTCCCACGCATCGGGCACAAAACGAATGGCGCGCATGGTTAATCCGCGGGGAGCAGTTGACGGTCTTGCGCTTGCCCGGCTTTATCTTGTGCAATTGCCCGGGCCAATGCCGCCGCATTCGCCGGGTTGCTTGTCAGGTGCAAAGTCTCCATGATGCTGTTGTAACTGTCCAGCGACATCACCACTGCATCACCTTCTGCATCGCGGCGGCTGATTATGGTCACGTCCGCGTTTTGGACTACTTCATCCAATACGGACTTGAGCGAATTGCGCGCATGGGAATAGGTAACGACTTTCATCTTTGCCTTACTTGTTCATTAAGTTGAACAAGTATAGCTGGGGCGTGCGTTCAATGCAAGTCGATAGAGCTTCTTCAGTAAGTGCTGTCGTAGTCTGGCGCGATGGTGAGCAAACGAATGGAATCGCCGTCGCGGAATGCCGTCGCCCGGCGTGACTGGGTGATACGTAGCGAGTAGATGGCAGCCACACCCGCTAGGAGCCTGTCGGACTTAAAGGAAATCGGCTGCAAATTCGCCTGACCGGTCCATATTTCGCCGCTTTTTTGGTCAATAGAACGACTATTGACCTGCAAAATCGACAAAATCTGTCCTCGACCAGCCGAATTTTCGCTTCGATTCTTCAAGTCCGACAGGCTCCTAGCGCAGCGCTTCCAGCTTTTCTTCGATCAAATACCTATCCAGTTGTGCCTCCGTTGCGCGAGAATACGGCGCCGATAGGGCGCCCAGTCGGCGCTGCGCCTTTTTTCTGATTCCAGCGGCCTGTCCGCAGCGACCGCCAGATCTGCGTCACTGCCAGGGCTTTCCGTTCCGCTCGCAAGCGAGCCGAACAATATGGCGAGTTTGATCTCGGGGTGCACCGCGAGAAGCCCGGCCCTTCTCCCCCGGGGAGAGGGGAGGGGGAGAGGGTGATTTTTTGCACATGACTCCGTCCCGTCTATTCCAGCGGCTCGAACAGGTGGGCGAGGTCCTCGCCGGTGAGCTTCGGGCCGGCGGCCCCGCCTTCCAGCAGGGCGTCGGCGAGGGCCTGCTTGCGGCTCTGGAGGGCGGCGATCTTTTCTTCCACGGTGTTTTTCGGCAATGAGCTTGTAGACGAACACCGGCTTGTCCTAGGAGCCTGTCGGACTTAAAGGAAATCGGCTGCAAATCCACCTGACCGGTCCATATTTCGCCGCTTTTTTGGTCAATAGAACGACTATTGACCTGCAAAATCGACAAAATCTGTCCTCGGCCAGCCGAATTTTCGCTTCGATTCTTCAAGTCCGACAGGCTCCTAGCCGATGCGGTGGGCCCGGTCGGTGGCCTGGTTTTCCACGGCCGGGTTCCACCAGGGGTCGTAGTGGATCACGGTGTCGGCGGCGGTGAGGTTGAGCCCGGTGCCGCCGGCCTTGAGGCTGATGAGGAAGATGGGGACCTGGCCGGCCTGGAAACGGTCGACGGGCTCGGCCCGGTTGCGGGTCTGGCCGGTGAGCTTGACATAGGGCAGGCCGCGGCGTTCCAGTTCGGCCTCGATCAGGGCCAGCATGGTGGTGAACTGGGAGAACAGCAGGATCCGGCGCCCTTCCTCCACCAGTTCCGGCAGGATGTCCATGAGCAGTTCCGGCTTGGCGGGGTGGCCCACCTTGTTGGCCACCCCCAGCTTCATCGGGCGGGGGTCGCAGCAGCATTGGCGCAGCTTCAGGAGCGCCTCAAGGATGATGATATGGCTGCGCGCCATGCCCTTGGCGGCGATGGCGTCGCGCATCTTCTGGTGCATGGCGGCGCGGACGGTTTCGTAGAGGTCCCGCTGGGGCCCTTCCAGCCTGACGGTGCGCACGATTTCCGTCAGGGGATAGGTGGTGCGCACCACGTTGTGGGCGGGAATGTCGCAGAAGCGGTCTTTGCGCTCGGCGCCGTGCAGCACCAGCACCTTCACGTCCGGCGCGAATTGCGCGGCCTCCCGGCGCAAGGACCGGCGCCGCCGCCAGCGCCCCGGGAAGGATCGCGGCGGCGCCCTCGACCGGCAAAGTCAGGCGCTGACGGTCTTCGGCCTCTGCCCGCCAGATGAAAGAGGCCTGCCTGGGATCGCTCAGCCCAAGCGCCCCCTGGTCCGCGCGCCTCTGCGGTGGGCGATTTATGATCCATTAGGCAGCCGCACCACGGTGTCAGGCGGCGAATTTCCCTCTCCCCCCGCCCTCTCCCCAGGAAAACACCCTCTCCCCCCGCCCTCTCCCCAAGGGAAACACCCTCTCCCCCCGCCCTCTCCCCAGGGGAGAGGGGGCCTCCCTGGGGAGGGTTTGCGGCAAATCGCCTGGGGCTCCATGGCCGGAACGAAATGGTACCACCTCGGGGAGTACCGGACTCAATCCGCCTCGCCGAGGCAGAGGGCGAGCGCCTTGTCCCATTCCGGCAGCGCGAGGCCGAAGGTCTGTCGCAGTTTTGCGTTGGACAGCACGGAATTGGCCGGGCGTTTTGCCGGCAGGGGGTATTCGCTGGTGGGGATGGGGAGTAGTTCGGGTATGGCCTGCGGGCCGGAGACTGCGGGCTGAGGGCGGGCGAGGATGGCTTGGGCGAAGCCGTACCAGGAGGTTTGGCCGGCGCAGGTGAGGTGGTAGAGACCGCTCACCTCGGCAATGGGTAATGGGTCGGGGGTCATGGGCGCGAATGCCTGTGCGAGGATCTGGGCACTGGCCTCGGCGATCATGCGGCACCAGGTGGGGGCGCCGATCTGGTCGTCGACGATTTTCAACCGGTTGCGCTCCTTTGCCAGGCGCCGGATCGTCAGCAGGAAATTCTTGCCGCGGGCGCCGTATACCCAACTGGTGCGGAAGATGATGTGGGGGGCGCCCGCCTGCTGAACAGCCTGCTCGCCGGCGAGTTTGCTCTTGCCGTACACACCCATGGGGTTGGGCGGGTCCTGCTCGGTGTACGGCCCCTGCTTGGCGCCATCGAAGACATAATCGGTGGAGAAATGGACGATGGCGGCGCCGAGCCGCTTCGCTTCCTCCGCCATGATCCCGGGCGCCATGCCGTTGATGGCCATGGCCGGTTCCGGTTCGGATTCGGCCTGGTCCACCGCGGTGTAGGCGGCGGCATTGACGATGAGATCGGGCTTGATGCCGCGAATCGCGCTGCGGATCGAGTCCGGATCGGACAGGTCCATGGTCCGGCGGTCCGCCGCGATCACCTCGCCCAGGGGAGCGAGGGTGCGTTGCAGCTCCCAGCCGACTTGGCCATTCTTGCCGGTAAGGAGAACTTTCCGTCCGGATTTCGGGGTCATCGCAGGAAGTCCTCGTGCCAGCATGGTGCAAGGGGCGCGCGCATCATCGGCCGGCGGTTCCCGGCTGGGGCGTGATCGTGTTGAAACCTTCCCGTTGAGCGGCCAGGGTAAGCCGGTCGTCCAGGCACACGAAATCCAGGGAAGACGGGCGGTTCTCGCTCGCGACAATCGCAGCCGCCAGTTGCAGAGAGTCGGCCGCCCGCAGGTTGTGGACCCGGAGCAGGCGCACGGCGGTTTCTTTTACCGCATCGACCGGCTGTACCTCCTGCCAGGTCGAACGCAGATCCCGGAGGCGCTTAAGCGCTTCGGTCACCGCCCCGGGGGAAATGCCGCCCGTCCGCTCCAGCCGGGCCAGCGCCGAAGCGCACTCGATTTCGGCACCCCACCAGGCCAGCAACACGGGGTCTTCGCGATAGCGCTCGATCAGCACTGCGGTTGTCGATTCCTCCACAAGCAGCGGCACAATCGCGGAGCTGTCCCAGAAATTCACCGCCCCTCTTCCCGGTCGGCCAGAAGCGCCTTGAGGATACTTCCTCCGGCGGCCGGTTTCGGCGGCCGCCGGTCAACTATGCTTTCCGCCGGTCCCACCGGCTTGCGGCGGATAACGCCGTTTCGCTCGAGCTGCAACAGGCGGCCTTTCGGGTCGCCATGATTCGCCGGCGTTACCGGCTCCAAGCGGGCCACGGGGCGGTCGCGATCCATGATGAGCACCGTCTCGCCGTGACGAACTTTATCGATCAGGGCGCTAAGTCGGTTCTTTGTCTGGGATATGGAGGCTATTTCCATAAAGCCATTATAGCCGGAATGCTATATTTGTCCATGTCATGGAAACACCTCGGCTTCCGCAAATAGCCTGCCCATCCCGTCCTTGGCCGATAGCCGGGGTTCACCCTCGACCGGCCAGTCGATCGCCAGCCGGGGGTCGTTCCAGACGATGCAGCGCTCGTGCTCCGGAGCCCAGTAGTCGGTGGTCTTGTAGAGAAATTCCGCATAGTCCGAAAGCACCACGAAACCGTGGGCAAAGCCGGACGGAACCCAGGCCATGCGCTTGTTTTCCGCCGACAGCCTCATGCCGACCCACTTGCCGAAGGTGGGCGAACGCTTGCGGATGTCCACCGCCACGTCGAACACCTCGCCCGCAATAACCCGTACCAGCTTGCCCTGGGGCTGCCTGATCTGGTAATGGAGCCCGCGCAGCACGCCCTTGGCGGAACGGGAGTGGTTGTCCTGCACGAATTCGGCGCCGATGGCCGCCGCCGCCATCACCCGCTTGTTATAGCTCTCGAAGAAGAAGCCGCGCTCGTCCCCGAAGACTTTGGGTTCGAGGATGAGCACATCGGGGATCGCAGTTTGGACAACGTTCATGGTCAGAATATCCTGTCCTGCAGCAGCTCCAGCAGATACTGCCCGTAGCCGTTCTTTTTCATCGGCTCCGCCAGCGTCTCCACCTGGGCGGCGGAGATGTACCCCATGCGGTAGGCGATTTCCTCCGGGCAAGCGATCTTGAGTCCCTGCCGCTTCTCGATGGTTTCGATGAACAGCGAGGCCTCCAGCAGCGACTCGTGGGTGCCGGTGTCCAGCCAGGCCATGCCCCGGCCCATCACCGCCACCTCCAGCTCGCCGCGGGCCAGATAGCGCCGGTTGAGATCGGTGATCTCCAGTTCGCCCCGGGCCGATGGTTTGAGGGCCTTCGCGATGTCCACCACCTGGTTGTCGTAGAAGTAAAGGCCGGTTACCGCGTAGCGCGACTTCGGCGCCCGGGGTTTCTCCTTGATGGAAATCGCCCGGCCGTTTTCGTCGAACTCCACCACGCCGTAGCGCTCCGGGTCTTTGACCGGATAGGCGAATACCGTGGCGCCTTGCTCCTTTGCGGCCGCGGCCAGCAGGTCGTCGGACAGTTCGTGGCCGTAGAAGATGTTGTCCCCCAGCACCAGGGTGCTGGCCGCGTTGCCGATAAACGCCTGCCCGATGATGAACGCCTGGGCGATCCCTTCCGGTGCCGGCTGCACGGCATAGGAGATGGCGAGCCCCCAGCGGGCGCCGTCCCCGAGGAGTTGCTCGAAGCGGGGGGTATCCTGGGGGGTGGAGATCACCAGGATGTCCCGGATCCCCGCCAGCATCAGCGTGGCCAGGGGATAGTAGACCATGGGCTTGTCGTAGATCGGCAGCAACTGCTTGGAAACCACCTGGGTGACGGGGTACAGGCGGGTGCCGGAGCCGCCGGCGAGGATGATGCCCTTTCTCCGGGAAGCAGAAAGCGGTAAACGGGGAGCGGGGGTAGCCGTGTCAACCATCATTTTGCACTTTTCGATGAAGGCCGGATAACAGCTTGCTGGTCCGTTCCAACAAGATGTTCAACTCGGAAGTGTCTTGCATATAGCCAGGCATTGCTGCGATTCTGACTTGCGTATCCAGCTCGCTGAGCGAGCCCCTCGAAATACTTAGAAACTGGCTCATTTCTTTCCGGCTAATTCGTGCAGAGCCTTCAGCAATGTTGCTTGGCACCGAAACTGAGGCTCGTCTCATTTGGCTCACCAGCCCGAACATTTCATGTTGTGGAAACGTGCTTGTCACCTGATATACGGCCTTTACCAACGCCATGGCGGAACGCCACGCCTCCAGCTTGGTATGCGGCTTTTCACTGCTCACCGCTTCCCGTTCACCGCTCACTGTAGTTCGCCTCTACCCAGTTCCGATATTCCCCGCTCGCCACCTGCTCCACCCAGGCCATATGGTCCAGATACCACTGCACGGTCTTGCGGATGCCGGTCTCGAAGCTCTCTTTCGGCCTCCAGCCCAATTCGCGCCCGATCTTTCCGGCGTCGATGGCGTAGCGGCGATCATGCCCGAGGCGGTCCTTGACGAAGGTGATGAGGGAGGCGTGCGGTCTGGAGGGGGAATCGGGCAGCAGCTCGTCGAGGATGGCGCACACCGTGTTCACCACCTCCAGGTTGGTCTTTTCGTTGCAGCCGCCGATGTTGTAGGTCTCTCCGCTGCGGCCTCGGGCCAGCACGGCCCGGATCGCCTCGCAGTGATCGCCCACGTACAGCCAGTCCCGGACGTTGAGCCCGTCGCCATAGATCGGCAGGGGCTTGCCCCGGACGGCATTGAGGATAATGAGCGGGATCAGCTTTTCCGGGAACTGGTAGGGCCCGTAGTTGTTGGAACAGTTGGTGGTGAGCGTGGGCAGCCCGTAGGTGTGGTGATAGGCCCGCACCAGGTGGTCCGAGGCCGCCTTGGAGGCGGAATACGGGCTGTTCGGGGCGTAGGCCGTGGTTTCGCTGAAGGCTGGATCATTGGGCCCCAGGGAGCCGTAGACCTCGTCGGTGGACACGTGCAGAAAGCGGAATCCCGCCTTGTCCGCGCCTTCCAGCCCCTGCCAGTGGGCGCGCGCCTGTTCCAGCAGATGGAAGGTGCCGTTTACGTTGGTCCGGATGAAGTCCTCGGGACCCTGAATGGAGCGATCCACGTGGCTTTCCGCGGCGAAGTGGACGATGGCCCGGGGCTTGTGTTGCGAAAGCAGCAGCCCGACCAGGGCGCGGTCGTTGATGTCGCCATGGACGAATATATGCCTCGCATCGCCATCCAGGGAAGCGAGATTGTTCAGGTTGCCGGCATAGGTCAGCTTGTCCAGGTTGACCACCGGCGTGCCTTCCGCCGCAAGCCAGTCCAGGATGAAGTTCGAGCCGATGAAGCCGGCGCCGCCTGTCACCAGTATCATAGTGTGGGGTCTTTATTTCTTTAAGGGGGTGCAGGAAAAAGCATAGCCGAAAAGCGGCCCGGCTGCCACTCAGGCCCGTCCCTGCTCGCCGTAGTAGGACTTGTACCACGCGACGAAACGGGCGATGCCTTCTTGCAACGGCGTCCTCGGCTCGAATCCCACCGCTTGCCGCAGGTCCTCGACCTCCGCGTAGGTGGCGACCACGTCGCCGGGCTGCATCGGCAGCAAGTTCTTGACGGCCTTTTTGCCGCACGCGGCTTCCACGGTTTCGATGAAGGTCATAAGCTCCACCGGCTCGTGGTTACCGATGTTGTACAGGCGATAGGGCGCATAGCTGGTGCCGGGGTCCGGGTTGGCGGTGTCGAACGCGGGGTCGGCCTGCGCCGTCCGGTCCAGCACCCTGACCACCCCCTCCACGATATCGTCGATATAGGTGAAGTCGCGCTGCATCCGGCCCTGGTTGAACACGTCGATGGGCTCGCCGCGCAGGATGGCGCCGGCGAACAGGGAGGGCGACATGTCCGGCCGGCCCCACGGGCCGTAGACGGTGAAAAAGCGCAGCCCGGTGGCGGGCAGCCCGTACAGGTGGCTGTAAGTGTGGGCCATCAGCTCGTTGGCCTTCTTGGTCGCGGCGTAGAGACTCACCGGGTGATCCACGTTCTGGTGCACGCTGAACGGCATCCGCGTATTGGCGCCGTAGACGCTGGAACTGCTGGCGTAGACCAGGTGCTCCACTTGATTGTGGCGGCAGCCCTCCAGGATGTTGGTGAACCCCACCACATTGCTGTCGATGTAGGCGTGGGGGTTTTTCAGGGAATAGCGCACCCCGGGCTGTGCCGCCAGGTTGATCACCCGCTGGAAGCGCTCCCTGGCGAACAGGTCCGCCATGGCCGCCCGGTCCGCGATGTCCATCTGGACGAAACGGAAGCCGGCCAGGGGCGCGAGCTGCGCCAGGCGGTCCTGCTTGAGCTTCACGTCGTAATAGTCGTTGAGGTTGTCCACCCCCACCACTTCGTCGCCCCGCTCCAGCAGTCGCTTGGCCGCATGCATGCCGATGAAGCCGGCGGCACCGGTAATCAGTATTTTCATCTTGAAAACCCGCTCCTCGGACAAGAGCAGCAAATACTAGCACGGTTTTGCGTCAACCCGGCGCTCGGGCGACGGCCGATAAGGCTACAATACGCGGATGCCGAAAATCCTGCTGGTGAAGACCTCTTCCATGGGGGACGTGATCCACAACCTGCCCGCCGCCACCGACATCTGCCGCCATGTCGCCGATGCCCGCATCGATTGGGTGGTGGAAGAGGGCTTCGCCGGCATCCCCGCGCTGCACCCGGGTGTGGCCCGGGTAATCCCGGTGGCCGTCCGGCGCTGGCGCAAGACCCCCTTCAGCCGCGCGGTCGTCTCCGAAATCCTGGCCTTCGGGCGCCGCCTGCGGCAGGAGCGCTACGACTGCGTGCTGGACACCCAGGGACTGATCAAGAGCGCCCTCATCG
>JAJZUU010000085.1 GCA_021848325.1 Pseudomonadota bacterium
TTTCAGGGGAACCTCCCCCTACCCCCGTTGGCGGGGTGAAGCGTGAATTGGTTGCTGATCAGGGCGGGCGGCGCCGTCGCGTGGGCCCGGAACGCCAGGACGCGGCCCCGGCTACCGAATCCCCTCGGGATTGGGAAACCTGCCCGCGTTCGCTGAAAGATGTTGCCAGGCATGGCCTCCACCCCGGTTTCCCCCAGAAATGCGACGACCCCCACAAGCCCCCCCGGCAGCCGAAAGGCCGCTAGAAGCCCCATGGTGCCGCAGATCCCGTCCCAAGAACAGGTGGCACCGGCTTGGCGGATAGTTGTTGACTATTTAAATCAAGTATTGTTTAATACCCTACACAGTTACTGGGTCTTTAACAGCCGCCGCGGAGAGGCGTGGTTTCCTCCCTTCTCCGGGCGGGATAGTGATCAACAGACAGAAAGAGAGGTTTGCTTATGGTACTTCCAGAACGCGACGGTGACGGGTATCTCACCAACATGAACGAGTGGACGCCGGAAATCGGCCGTGCCATGGCGGAGGCCGATGGCGTGGACCTAAATGACACGCAGTGGGCTCAGATCACAAAAGCCCGCGAATATTACGAAGAGACGTCGTCGGTTCCGCCGATACGGAAGTTCGCCAAGTATATCGGCGAGGATCAGAAAGATATCTTCAAGCTGTGGATGACCGGCCCGATGAAGCCCATCACCAAATACGGCGGGCTGCCCAAACCGACCGGCTGCGTCTGATCGGCGGCGTAACGACCGGCAGGGCGAGGGCGGGACCGCCCCTCCGAGCCCTGGCGGGCCTCCCGAACCGGCGGCACCGGACCGACACGGTCACCGAAGCAACGCAACCCGAGGCGCTCATGTCCCTCCCTGCCGTTACCGGCGACTATGCGTGCACCTCGCCGATACCTGCCACCGCGGTCAACCTGCGGTTTAGAGGGCGATTTCAGGATCGGGAAGTCGCCTGGGACGCCACGTTCTACACCCTCCAGCACTTTCTCCAAGCGCAGGGCGCGCAAAACACCCGCCCCTTCATCGACATCGCACAGGCCCTGGACGGCGGCTACCGCCTCAGGGTGGGGCTCGATCTGCCGTTGTTCGACGAACCGGCCATCAAGAAGGCCGTCATCATGATCCGCAACTACAAACGGCTGAGACTGGGAAGGCACGAATGGGGTGAGGAGGTCACTATCTCCGTCGCGCCCGGCCAGAGCCACAGCGCCGGTTGACAGGCCAGTACGCACCGGGTGTTCGCCGCGCAGGCCGCTACGCCACGGCATCATCTCTGCACCGGCTCCGCCCGTGTCAGTTGGCGCTCCCATTCCTCCCCGGGGGCGACGCAAAGTTTCTGAGCCAGTTCGAACGCGGCCTCCAGATGGGCCGAGGCCAGGGCGCTCAGGGGCGCCCCCAGTTCGTAGTGGTCGCCTCGCACCGCCAATAGGTAGGCCGGCGGCGGGGCGACGCCGTAGAGTTCCCGGTAGGCGTGCAGCACCGCCCCGGGGCTCATGGCGTGGGAGGTGTAGCTCGCGTCCTTTTCCGCCCTCAGGCGGGCAAAGGCGAACGGGGGCGGAGCGGCCACGCTGGCGTCGATGAACAGGACCCGCCGGCGCCCCTGCAGGTCCACCGCATGGTCCACCTGGAGCTGGAAATCGGTGAGGAATTCAGTACCGGGCGGAGCGAGCGCTTCCAGGCGCCGTAGCAGTTCGGGCCCCAGGGCGTCGTCCCCGCGGCTCGGATTGCCGTAGGCGAAGACCAGCAGCGGCGCCGTCAACGGGCGGTCTCGCCGCCGCCGTTGCGGGCCAGCCGGTCCACCACCTGCCCCGCGGCGTCCTGCAACTCCACCTCCAGCGGCATCTGGCCGAGGGCGTGGGTGGCGCAGGACAGGCAGGGGTCGAAGGCCCGGATTGCCACCTCGATGTAGTTGAGCAGGCCCTCGGTCAGGTTTTGTCCGTCCAGGTACTGGAGGGCCACCTGGCGCACCGCTTCGTTCATGGCCTGGTTATTGTGGGTGGTGGAGACGATCAGGTTGGCGCGCACGATCAGGTCGTCCTCGTCCACCCGGTAGTGGTGGATCAGGGTGCCCCGCGGCGCCTCGATCACCCCCACCCCGCGGAACCCCCGTTGGCCCTGGGTAACCAGATCGTCCCCCAGCAGGTCCGGGTCGTGGAGCAGTTCCTTGATCCCCTCCACGCAGTGGAGCATCTCGATCATGCGCGCCCAGTGATAGGCAAGGGTGGCATGAAGGGCGCTGCCCCCGCCGAATGCCTTGAACGCCTTGCGCTCCGCCTCTGCCAGCGGGGTCGGGATGAGGTCGCAGTTGTTGACGCGGGCCAGCGGCCCCACCCGGTACCAGCCCTCTTCCCTGCCTTTGGAGCGGATGAAGGGGAATTTCATGTAGGACCAGGGCTTCACCTCCTCGTGGATGTAGTCCCAGTAATGGGTGTAGTCCACATGGTCGAAGATGGTCTGGCCGTGTTCGTCCCTGGCCCGCAGCCCGCCGTGGTACAGGTCCAGGGCCCCGTCCTCCCGCACCAGGCTCATGAAGCTGGAACGGAAGTAGCCGAAGCCGTTGTGGAAATCCGGCCGGCCGCCGTAGACCTTCTTCACCAGCTCCACGGCGCCCTGGCTCCAGGCGATCATGTCGTCGATCTCCTTGAGCAGGGTGTCCCGCTCCTCCATCGACAGATTCTTGTTCACGCCGCCGGGAATGGATCCGGTTCCGTGCACCCGCTTGCCGGCGGTGATCCGGATCACTTCCTGGCCATAGCGCCGCAGCGCCACCCCCTGGCGCGCGATCTCCGGATATGCCGCCGCCACGCCGACTATGTTGCGCCGCGCTACGTCGCTGTCGAAGCCGAACAGCAGGTCCGGGGAGGCGAGATAGTAAAAGTGGAGGGCGTGGGACTGGAGGATCTGGCCGAAGTGCATCAGGCGCCGCAGCTTCTCGGCGGTGGGCGTCAACCGGGCACCGACGATCATGTCCATCGCCTTGGAGGCCGCCAGGTGGTGGCTCACCGGGCAGATGCCGCACAGCCGCTGGACCAGCACCGGGACCTCCCAATAGGGCCGGCCCTGGATGAATTTCTCGAATCCCCGGAATTCGACGATGTGAAAGCGGGCCTGGTGGACACGGTTGTCCTCGTCCAGCAGCAGGGTCACCTTGCCGTGCCCTTCCACCCGGGTCACCGGCTCGATGACCACCCGTTTGAGGTTCTCGGGATGGGCGGCGCTTTCCAATTCAAAGGCCATGGCGGCACCTAATCAAAATGGAGCATTTCGTAATCCAGCCGCGGCTCCCTGCCTGCGATCAGGTCGGACAGGAATTTCCAGATGGCGTCCGCCGGCGGAGGGCAGCCTGGCAGGAAGTAATCCACCTTCACCACCTCGGCGATGGGACGCACCTGGTCGAAGGGCAGGGGCAATTCCGGGTCGTTTGGCACCTGGCCGCCCTCCAGCCCCCCCTCGTACTGGTACACCTCCTGGAAGCAGTCCCATAGGTCGATGTTGTTGCGCAGGGCCGGCAGCCCGCCGGTAATGGCGCACGCGCCGGTGGCCACTAGGACCTTGCAGTTCTTGCGGAATTCCTTCAGCACGTGGACGTTCTCCGCGTTGCACACCCCCCCTTCCACGATGCCCACGTCGCACGGCCCGCAGTGCTTGATGTCAGTCAGGGGGGTGCGGTCGAACTCCACCAGTTGCATCAGGTCGAATACCCGCTCGTCGATGTCCAGCAGCGACATATGGCAGCCGAAGCAGCCCGCCAGAGAGCAGGTGGCGATGCGGACCTTTTTGCCGTCAGTCATGGCCGCCCTCCGTCTGCACCACGCTGATCGGCTTGTGGTCGAACATGCGCCGTCCCACCGGCACCCGGTAGCCCTGGCGCTTGATCAGCAGCGCCCCGGTCGGACAAACTTGCACCGCCTTGTCGCTCACCGCGAGGGCGCTGTCCCCCAGCAGCCCGGTGGGGGCATTCACCACCAACCGGGTCTGGATGCCGCGCCCGGACAACCCGAACACGTCCTTGCCGTCCACCTCGCTGCTGGCCCGCACGCACAACTCGCACATGATGCAGCGGTTGCGATCCAGCAGCACGTCCGGGTGGGAGGCGTCCACTTCCCGCGACGGATAGAACTGGACGTAGTGGGGATTCGTCATCCCCAGATAGTAGGCCAGCGCCTGCAGGTGGCAGTTGCCGCTGCGCTCGCATACCGGGCACAGATGGTTGCCCTCCGCGAACAGCATCTGCAGCAGGGAGCGGCGCGCGCCGTTCAGCTCCGGAGTATCGTTCAGCACCGTCATACCGGACGCGGCGGGCATGGTGCACGAGGCGACGTTGCGCCCGTTGACGTTCACCATGCACAGCTTGCAACTGCCGTGAGGCTTGAATTCCGGGTTGTGGCACAGGTGGGGGATGTATACCCCCGCCGCCATGGCCGCGTCCATGATGGTCTGGCCCGGCCGGTATGGGATTTCCTTGCCGTCTATGGTCAGGGTATCGCTCATACGTGGGCCCATTCGTCGTCTCTGCCGGTAATGCGGCGCGCGGTCGCCAGGGCGCCGTCCAGGTCGAACGCCGGCTCGAAGGCCAGGGCCTTGAGCCGGCGTTCGTACATGTCGGGAAATTTCTCCAGGGTGTCCAGCACCGGATTTGGTGCCGTATGGCCGAGGCCGCAGTGGCTCATGTCCTTCATCAGGCGCCCCAGTCCCTTGAGTTCTTCCAGGTCGGAGGCGGTGCCGTGGCCGCCCGCGATCTTGTCCATGATCTTCCTCTGCAACTGGGTGCCGACCCGGCAGGGGGTGCAGAAACCGCAGCTTTCGTGGGCGAAGAACCGGGCAAAATTGCTGGCCGCGTCGAACATGTCCCGGCCGCGGCGGAACACCATGAAGGCCCCCGCCGTGGGCAGGTCCTCGAAGCAGATGCGCCGGTCGAACTCCCGCCAGGAAAGGGTGGTGCCCGAAGGGCCGCTCACCTGCACCGCAAATGGCTCCTCGGCGCCGCAGTCGGCGAGGACCTCCCGCACCGTGACCCCGAAGGGATATTCGTAGATCCCGGGCCGGGCGCAGTCGCCGGACACGCTCAGAATCTTGCTGCCGCTGGACTCTGGGGTGCCGATCCCGGCAAACCACGCCCCGCCCTTCTCCGCGATCCTGGCCGCGCAGGCGAAGGTCTCCACGTTGTCCACCACGGTGGGCTGATCCAGGTAGCCGTGAGCCACCGGGAACGGTGGGCGGTTGCGCGGCCGGCCGCGCTTGCCCTCCAGGGACTCGATCAGGGCGGATTCCTCGCCGCAGATATAGGCCCCGGCGCCCAGGTGAATCTCGATTTCGAAATCGAAGCCGGCCCCCCCCAGGATCGACCGGCCCAGCAGGCCGGCGGCCCGCCGCCGCGCCAGCGTCTCTTGCAGCCTTTGCAACAGGTAGCGATACTCCCCGCGCAGGTACAGCAACCCTTTCGCCGCGCCCACCACCCGGGCGGCGACCGTCATCCCCTCGAACACCTGATCGGCATGGCTGGTGAGCAGGACCCGATCCTTGAAGGTGCCCGGCTCCCCTTCGTCGGCGTTGCACACCACGTAATGGGCGGTGCCCGGCGAACTGCGGCAGGCGCCCCACTTCCGCGATGTCGGGAAACCGGCCCCCCCCCGCCCGCGCAGGTTGGAAAGCTCGACCTCCTTCAGCGTGGCTTCCGCGCCCCGAACCAGCGCCGCCTTTATGCCGGCGCCGGCCTCGAAGGGCTCCCCCAGCAGCACCCCGGCGCGATGGATGTTGTCGCCGACCTCGAACAGCATCGGCGGCCAGTCGGCCACGGGCTTGCGGGCGCGGATCAACTCGATGACCAGGTCCAGCCGGTTGTGGTCCAGGCTGGTCAGCGGCCAGCCGTTCACCAGCGCCGCCGGCCCCTGATCGCACATGCCGGTGCAGGAGGTGCTGTCCACGCTCACCAGGTCGTCCTCCGAGACCCGGCCCGGCTCCACCCACAGCTTGTTGCAGAAATATTGCATCAACTCCGGCTTGCCCAGCATGTGGTCGGTAATATTGTCGGAGAACAGGACCCGGTATTCCCCCACCGACTCCAAGGAAAGGAAGGAATAGAAGCCGGCCACCCCTTCCACCCGGGTGCGGGGCACCCCCAACTGGGCGGCGACGCAATCCAGGGCCCCGGCGGGAATATAGTGGAAAATGTCCTGCGCCTCGAGCAGAATCTGCAACAGGCGGTCGGCGCCCTGCCCCTGTCGCTTGAACACCGGCGTCAACTGCTGTTCGATGTGGGGAAACTCGCACGGCTCCATGACGCCCTCCATGCCGGATAAATAAATGGGGAACGATGACGCTATAGTAGACTAGCGGAAACCGATCTGGCAATTGTCAATTTCCGTCACTGTCAATTTCGGACGTCACCGGCCACGGCTTTATCGTTATGCTACCGGATACCGCCACCATCGAGACCCACCTGGACGATGCCTTTCTGGAAGCGGTCGCCGTCGGCCTGGCGCGACACCCCGGGGGTCTGAGCGAACACGCCCTGCTCGGGCTGCTGCGGGAAGCGGGCTACCTGAACTTCGGCCCGGCCGAAGACGGCTTGCACCACATGTTCTGCGCCCATTTCCTGCTGTTCCATGCCCTCTACCGCCTGCGCGACCGGACCCGGACCGAGCGCCGCGGGCACCTGGAGATCGGCCCTCTGCGGATCCGCTGGCTGTCCTATCTCGAAGGCCCCGACGCCTTGGCCGCGCCGGACCCGCTGCGGGAGTATTATCTCGATCCCGCCAACCTGCGCGCTACCACGGCCCGGGATGTTAGCGGACCTAGTGGGCGCCTTCTGGGCCCGCCTCGGGCGCCGGGAACGGCGGGCCGAGGCACTGGCGCAACTGGGCCTTGCCGATCCGGTGGACGACGACACCGTCAAGCGGGCCTACCGCCGCCTGGCGATGGAACACCACCCCGACTGCGGCGGCGACAAGGAGCGGCTGCAGGCGATCAACGCCGCCGCCCGCCTGCTGCTGAAGCCCGGTCATTAGGGCATTGCCCGGAGCGCCGCCCTTTGCGAAAATGGGCGCTCCGCTGCGAGAGACGGAGGCATCCATGAAGTTCCACGAATTGACCGTCGGCCGCCGCTTCGAGTTCGCCGGCGAGGCCTACCGCAAGACCAGCCTGGTGTTGGCCAGCCACGAGCAAAGCGGAAACTCGAAATTCATGGCCCGTTCGGCCCCGGTGACGCCCCTGGACAAGGCCGCGATGCCGGCGAAAAAACCGGGCGAGGTTCCCCGGGACAGCGTGCTGGCGGCCTTCGAGGCCTATCACCGCCGCTGCGGCGAGCTGCTGGAAGGCCTCGGCCTGGAGCGGGAAGGGCTGGAATCGCTGCGGCAAGGCCTGGCCCAAGCCCGCCGCTGCTTTCTGGAGTCGCTATAGCCCCCCAAGTTCCCGAGAGTATGAGAAGATTAGCGGAAAATCGTGGGGCGCCGGGCGATCGGCCCGGGCACATTCCCTAACCGCACCTAAACCAACTAAATACGATATTTCAATAGATTATGAGCACAGAATCCAACAACGACTACCTGGTGATCACCGCCTCGGGGGAAGACCGGATGGGCCTGGTCGACAAGTTCTCCGGGGAGATCACGGAGACCGGATGCAATATCGAGGAAAGCCGGATGGCGGTACTGGGCGGCCAGTTCGCCCTGATCATGCTGCTCTCCGGCCCGTGGAACGCCCTTTCCAAGCTGGAAGGCCAACTGCCGACCCTGGGCAAGCGCCTGGGCCTGACCATCGTCCACCAGCGCACGCGGGAACGGGAGCGGCCGCAGCCCATGGTCCCCTATCACATCGAGGTGGTCGCCCTGGACCATCCCGGGATCGTGCGCAACCTGGCCGGCTTTTTCTCCCGGCACGGCATCAACATCGAGGAACTCCAGACCGACACCTACCCGGCGCCCCACACCGGCACCCCGATGTTCTCGGTCAGCATGACGGTGGGCATTCCGTCCGCCACCCACATCCCGACCCTGCGGGGGGAGTTCTTCGATTACTGCGACGACCTGAACCTGGACGCGACCTTCGAGCCTGCCCGCGGCTGAGGGCCCTCCGGCGGCGGAAGGGGAAAAGAAGCCCGGCGGGACCGTGGGTCGCGCCGGGCCGGGGATTGCCTGGAAACGCGCCTTAGGCGGCGATACGGCGTTTGAACTCGCCGGTGCGGGTGTCGATCTCGATCCTGTCGCCGATCTCGCAAAAGGCGGCCACGGGCAACTCGAAGCCGGTCGTGATCTTGGCAGGCTTCATTACCTTACCCGAGGTGTCGCCGCGCACGGCAGGCTCGGTGTAGACGATCTCGCGCACCAGCGAATTCGGCAGTTCCACCGAGATCGCCTTTCCCTGGTAGAACACGATCTCGCAGGGCATGGCATCCTCAAGATAGTTGAGGGCATCGCCCATATCGTCCTTTTCCACCTCGTACTGGTTAAACTCGCCGTCCATGAATACGTACATCGGATCGGCGAAGTAGGAGTAGCTCACCTCCTTGCGATCGAGGACGACCAGCTCAAATTTGTCGTCTGCCCTGTAGACGGGCTCGCTGCCGCTGCCGGTAAGCAGGTTCTTGAGTTTCATCTTGACCACCGACGCGTTGCGGCCGGACTTGCTGAACTCGGCCTTCTGCACGACCATCGGGTCGTTGCCGATCATGATTACGTTGCCTGCGCGGACTTCCTGTGCTGTCTTCATTGCTATGTCCTGAAGAAATTTTAAACGCCTAAAAAATCTCTTCATTATAACAGCTTGTTGCAGAAATGCACGAGATTTGATGCCAAATCGCCGTGCTCCGCCAACTGCTCCGCCCACAGGCGGGCGTGCCTTTCAAGGGCGGCGCGGTGTTCGCAAAACCCGGACCACGCCGGCCCCGCGCCGTCGCCCTCGTTCCACGCCAGCCACAAGCGGCGCAGCCAGGCGGCGGCATCGCGCGGCAGATCGGCGCAATAGATCTCCAGGAAGGCCGCGATCTTGTTCCAGTGCGCCCCCTCTTCCTGCGGGTAGATGTGCCACACCAGGGGTTTCGCGGCCCACTGGGCGCGCACGAAAGAGTCCTCGCCACGCACGAAGTTCAGGTCGCACGCCCACAGCAGCAGGTCGTACCGCTCCTGCTCCATGAAGGGCAGAATCCGCACCTCCAGATTGCCGTTGCAAAACACGCTGCCGGCCCCCGCCGTCTCGCCGAAGTAGGCGGAGACCTGAGGCAGAACCCTGCCCTCCGGGACCAGACAGCGAACGGGAGACGCCCCTTTCGCCCAGGCCGCCAGAAGTTCCGGCACCGCGGCGTTCTCGTAACAGAACAGCGAGACCGCGAGTTCCCCCGGGCGCGGCTCGGGCAGGCCCAGCGACCGCCAAAACCCGGTGCGCGCCGCCGCGTCCTGCTGAAACGCGCTGCGGCGCCGGGCCAGCCCCCCCTCCGCCAGCAGCCCGCCGGTGCCGGAGACGAACCCAGGGAAGAAGAAATACTTGACCAGCGGCAGCCGCGGATGGGGCGAGGCCAGGCCATGGCACCCCAACACCCATGCCTCGGCGCTCAGGTACTCCAGGTTGATCCATACCGGCTTGCGCTGCATGGCCGCCATGGCGGCGACGTAGCTCCCGGGCAGGCTGCAGCCGAAGGCCTCCACCACCACGTCCGCCGGCGCCACATCGGGGAAAGGTTCGGTCCAGCGCCTGACCTCGACCCCCCGCACGGTCTGCAATTCCAGGGCGAGGGCAACCTCCGGGCAGATCCTCTGAAAGGTGGAGAGGTCAGCCACCCACAACCGAACCCGCAGGCCATGCTCCGCCGCCAGTTGCCGCGCCAGCCGGAATCCCACCCCGATATCGCCGTAGTTGTCCACCACGGTGCAGAAGATGTCCCAGGTTCGGCGCGTCGGCATGGCTGCGGTCAGCAAGCCCGCGGGGCGATGGAGGCCAGGTAGTAAGTGGGCCGCGGGGCATCCGCCGCCAGGGGCAGCGCGCTGCCCGCCACCCCTCCCCGCAGCAGCGCCGAATCGATGCCGAAGGCGCGGGCACCGCGGATGTCGGTCTCCGCCTGGTCGCCGATCATCAGCATGTCGCGGCTGCCGCAGCGGCGCGCGGCCTCCTCGAACAGCGCGCCGTGGGGCTTGCCCAGGCGCACGAAGCCCAGGCCGGGCCGCCCCGGGTAGCGCAACCGCAGCGCCGCCTCCAACATCAGGGCGATGCCGCCGGCGGCCACGCCGAAGGCCCCCTCCGCCTTGGGGTAGATCAGGTCCGGGTTGGGCAGGATCAGGGCCACCTCCCGGCCGCGGTCGAACTTGGCGATCAGGCCCGTCAGCACGGCGTCCACCGTTTCCAGGAAGGGAAAGCCGGTCTCGTCCCCCACCACCAGCACGTCGAACGGCTCCCCCGGGGCGACGATCCTGCCACCGGCAAGCTCCACGTAGCGGATGCTGTCCTCCGGCCCCAGCACGACGCAGGGCCTGCCGGTCAGCCCATTGGCATCGAAATAGCCCTTGAGCAGCGAACCGGCCGAAAGGATGCGCTCCGCCCCGATGGCCAGGCCAAAGCCCCGGTAGCGCCGGGCGGCGGTGGCCGGCAGCTTGGAGGCGTCGTTGGTCACCACGTAATAGGGTTTTCCGCGGCGGTTGAGCGCGTCGATCAAGGCCGTGGCCCCGGGCAGCGCCCCGGAGAGGTGCACCAGGACCCCATAAGCGTCCAACAGCAGGACCTGGTAGCGATCCATCAGCGCGTCGATAGTGGTTGTCGCGATCTCGTTCATCTTCGGCAGTCGTCGCGCCCAGTGGAGGTGCGCAGCGGACAGTTTACCCGCAAAGGCCGGCCATTTCGATCATGGAAAGCCCTACCCCGTCCCCAGGCTCCGCCCACCGCCTTCCCCCCTTCTACCCCGGGGAGAAGGGCCGGGGAAGAGGGCTGACGGCGTGTCCCCTCGGTCTCGATCCATTAAATCCAGCTTGCCCCAACCCCAGACCCCTGCGCGATTGGCGAAACCGCCTCCCAGCCCCCCATATCCGGTCCGGCGGGCTCACCCCCCCGGCTGCCCCGGGTCAGGACGTGGGTATAGATCATGGTTGTCTGCACACCCTTATGCCCCGGCAGATTCTGCACCGTGCGGATGTCGTAGCCGGATAGCAGTCGGGTGCTGCTCCGTGGCGTTTTCTACGGTGCAAGGACACGGCGGTTTCAATCCCCGCCCGGGCCGGAGGCCGGGTGCTGCGGCCATCGGCCTGCGCGGGCTGCGCTGGGCCAATCAGGTTTCAATCCTCACCTGGCCCGGAGGCCGGGTGCTGCCCGGCCAGACGTTCCTCTGCGACGGCCTCTGGAGTTTCAATCCGGCTATGTTCGCGTTAACTATTGATGTATAATAGCGTTTATCAATCAATGGGTTAAGGTAAGCATGAAGACCAAAGATTTTCAGGAATGGACGGCGTTGCTGAAGAAGCTGACGCCGGCGCAACGCAAGAAACTGATGGCAGAATTGCGGGCGCGGGAAGCCGGGGATGCGTCCACGATTCTGATTGAGAGCCGCCTGGAAGATGCTGCGACATGCCCGCACTGTGGGCACGGCCACGCGGTGAAATTCGGGACGGCCAACGGCTTGCAGCGCTATCGGTGCCATGCGTGCAAGAAGACGTTCAACGCCCT
>JAJZUU010000086.1 GCA_021848325.1 Pseudomonadota bacterium
TGAAACCGGCCGAAGGAGGAAATTGGAGTTATTCTGGGGTAAAATCAACAGCAGGGCGGGTAGCAGTAAACATTTTTTACGAATCGGTTTTTAGAGAACTCCTATTCTATCAAATGCTTGCTTTGCTATTCGCCCTTTTTATGCAAAATCCGGGCTAGAAACGGTAGTTGGACGGGCTCACCAAATGGGTGAATCCTGAAATCATTGAAAAACACATTACAATCATGTCGTTAAAACTTCAATGGAGCGGTCAACTGCCGTTTCTAGGATGATCACCTTCAGCCAGGTGTGCAAACGCTTTCCCGGAGGGCAGGAGGCCCTCAAGGACGTGTCCTTCGCGGTGGAAAAGGGCGAGATGGTGTTTCTCGCCGGCCACTCGGGCGCAGGCAAGAGCACCCTCCTGAAACTGGTGGCCGCCATGGAATTCCCCACCTCCGGCAGCGTGGTAGTGTCCGGGCAAAACGTGGGCAAGCTGCGCCGCGGCGCCATTCCCTATCTGCGCCGCAACCTTGGCCTCATCTTCCAGGACCACAAGCTGCTATACGATCGCACCGCCTTTGCGAATGTGATGCTGCCGCTGGCGATTGCGGGCTTCGACCGCCGCGAGGCGGCCCGCCGCATCCGGGCCGCCCTGGACAAGGTGGGGCTGCTGCACAAGGAAAAGGCCTATCCGGTGACCCTGTCCGGGGGCGAACAGCAGCGGCTGTGCATCGCCCGCGCCATCGTCAACCGCCCGGCGGTGCTGCTGGCGGATGAGCCCACCGGCAACCTGGACCGGGACTACGCCCGCGACATCATGGACATGTTTCGCGCCTTCAACCAGGTCGGGGTAACCATGCTGGTGGCCACCCACGACGAGGAGATGATCGCCCGCTTCGGCGCCCGCACTCTGCACCTGCACCAGGGCGAATTGCAGTCGTGAGGACCTGGCTGGCACAACACTGGTCGGCGCTGGCCCTGGTGGCCGGGCGCATGGTGCGCGCGCCGCTGGCCAGCCTGCTGACGGTGATCGTGGGGGGCGCGGCCCTGAGCCTGCCCGCCGGCTTGTATCTGTTGGTTCAGAACGCGGAAATGCTGGCGGCGGCGGTCCCCGCCAAGCCGCAGATCAGCCTGTTCCTGGCGCTGGATGCGAAGCAGGACACGGCCAACCGGATCAAGGCCGAGCTCGGCCGTTATTCCGGCGTGAAAGGCTTCCGCTTCGTCCCCCGCGACCAGGCACTGCGCGAGCTGCAACAAGGCGCCAGCCTGGACGACATGATGAAGGGCCTGGAACGAAACCCCCTGCCGGACGCCTTCGTGGTCGAACCGGCCGGCACCGATCCCGACGCCCTGGAACGGATGCGCGCGGCCTTTGCCCGCTGGCCCGGGGTCGAGCACGTCCAGCTCGATTCCGCCTGGGCCAGGCGGCTGCACGCCCTGCTCGCCCTGGGCCGGCAGGCCGCGCTGATCCTCACCGTCCTGCTGGGATTTGCGCTGGCGGTCATCATCGGCAACACCATCCGCCTGCAGATCCTCACCCAGCGGGAGGAAATCGAGGTGAGCAAGCTGATCGGCGCCTCCGACCCGTTCATCCGTCGGCCGTTTCTATACTACGGCGCGCTGCACGGTTTGATCGGCGGGCTTGCCGCCTGGGCCATCGTGGGCATCAGTATCTTGCTGCTCAACCAGAACGTGGTCGAACTTTCGCGCCTGTATGCGAGCGACTTCAGATTGCACGGGATCTCCCTCGGCGACAGCATGGGGCTGCTCGCCTTCTCCTCGGCCCTCGGCTGGGCGGGTGCCTTCCTGGCGGTAGGCCGCTACCTGCGCCGCATCGATCCCCGTTAGCCCGGATTTCCAGCAGAACGAACCGCCTTTCCGGCGGAACCATCGCTCCCTTGTCTTCGCCAGTCCGCGCCCCGCCTCACCCAAGTCCCGCTCTCAACGGCACGCCCGCGATTTATACCTAAATCATAATAGATGCCTTGACAAATGGAATGACGATGTTATATTTCCACCATGCGGACCTGTAAGTATCGTGTAAGGAATCAATTATAACAAGCATTGGCGGGGTCATTGTCCCGCATTAGCGATGCATCGTCCAGCGGAAAGCGATCCGAAAAACAATGCCGAAAGACTGAAACACATAATAATTCCCATCAAATTTGTCTTGGTTATATATAAAGCATTCAAGAGCCGCTGTGATGTCATATTGCATTCCGATCTCCGCACGAGGGGAAGCTCCCGCGGGGCACCCTCCGGGAGCGTTCTCGCACCATTTTCCGCTCCGCCGGACGGAAGCCGGAATCAGCGGGCATTTGTCACCGGCAGGCCCAGCCGGGCCGGGACCGCCCGCGGCCAGTTCCGGCACGCGCACTACCCCACCGACCGAAAGCCATCAGGAGAAGCCATGAAACACTTTAGCAACCGCCAGCGCGGCCAGGGCATGACCGAATACGTCATCATCGTCGCCCTGATCGGCATCGCCGCCATCGCCACCTACCAGTTCCTGGGCGACACCGTCCGCAATCAGACGGCGGCCATCGCCCAAGAGGTAGCCGGGGTGGACGGCACCAATACCAAAAACACGGCCCAAACCGCCGCCAACAATGCCGCCGCCGAGGCCAACACCAAGCGCAATCTCAACACCTATACCGGCAACGTCGGCCGCTAACCGCCTGTCCGCCCGGCCGTAGCGGTACGGCTTCCCGACGGGACTGCCGTGCCGGCGCGGACTGGAGCGGACGGCGTTTTCGGCCCGGACCGAGAGCCACTTAGCCAAATGTCGCACGCCGCCAGAATCCTGCCATCCGTACCCCTTCCCCGGCCTGCCCGATGGATGAGGCGCGGCGCCGTTGCGTCTGCGCGGCTGCGCATCCTTGCCGTGCCTGCGGCGGCGGCCGCGGCGGGGATGGCCGCAGGACTGGGATTCGCGCCCTACCGGGCGTGGCCCGCCACGGCCCTGGCCTGCGCCGTCTGGCTCGCCCTGGCAAGCAGGGAAAGGCGAGTGCCGCGGGCGCTCCTTACGGGCTGGCTGTTCGGGCTTGGGCTGTTCGCCCCCGGCCTCTCCTGGCTGTTCACCGGCCTCGACCTCCGTCCTCATCCACTTCTCGCCGTCGCCGGCCCGGCGTCGATGATCGCCGCGCTGGCGCTGTTGCCGGCAGGCGTTGCGGGCGCCGCCGCGGCGGCGCGAATCGCTCCCGCCCTCAAGCAGATACTGTTGGTCCCGGCCCTTTGGGTGGTGACCGAATGGCTGCGCCACCAAACCGCTCTCGCCTTTCCCTGGCTCGCCCTCGGCTACACCCAGGTCCCAGCCGGGCCTTTGGCGCCATTCGCGCCGATGGTCGGGGTCCTCGGCGTGAGCTTCCTGCTCCTGATCTGCGCCGGGCTGATTGCGTCGGCGGTTGCACCGGGGCCCGCGGCCGCTCGCCGCCGCGCGCTTTTCGCCCTCGCAGCGATGTTGCTTGCGGCGTCCGTCGCGGCGCGGGTGTCCTGGACCGCCCCCCAAGGCGCACCCCTGCGGGCCGCCCTGCTGCAGGGCAACGTACCGCTGACCGAGAAGTTCACCCCCACCCAGACCAAGCGCGCCCTCCTCACCTACGCCGCCCTCGCGGCGCGTTCCCGCGCGCCGCTGGTGGTGATGCCGGAAACGGCGCTACCCCTCTTCGAGCACCAACTGCCTCCCGATCTGGTGGCCTATTTGGGGCGGCTGGCAACGGAGCGCGGCGGCGACATCGTCCTCAGCCACTTCCGGCGCGGGCCCGGCCCCGGGTTGGGCTACTTCAGTTCGGCCCATGTCCTCGGCGTGTCGGGGGAGCAGCGCTACGACAAGCGGCACCTGCTCCCCTTCGGCGAATTCGTCCCGTTCCCGGAGCTGCTGCGCTCCGCCTACGAACGCATTACCAAGGTGAAAATGCTCGACACCAGCCCCGGTAGCCCGATCCAGGGCGGCCTTGTGCTGGCGGGGCGACGCGCGGCCCTGCGCATGTGCTACGAGGACGCCTTCGGCTCCGAGCACCGGGAGGAGATCGCCCGGGCCGGCTTTCTGGTCACCCTGGCAAACGACAGTTGGGACGGTGCGACGGCACCCATGGACCAGCACCTGCAGATTTCCCAGGGACGCGCCCTGGAGGCGGCCAAACCGCTGCTGCGGGCCGCCAATACCGGCTGGAGCGCGGTCATCGACCGGCATGGCCGGATTCTGGCCCGGGCGCCGCGCCTGGAGGCGGTCCTGCTGGAGGCCGAAATCCAGCCCCGCGGCGGCGTTACCCCCTATCTCCGTTTAGGCGACGCCCTGCCCCTGGGACTGGCGGGGCTGGCGCTGCTGTTCTGCGCCGCCGCCGAATGGATGGCGCGGCAACCAGCCGGGGACAAGCAGCCATGACCCCCGGCCGCCCTTCCGGATCCCGCGGCCAGGCCCTGGCCCTTGGCATGTTCTTCCTGTTCGGCGCCGCCGGTATCCTTTATTTCATGTTCAATACCGGCCAGACAGTGGACGAAAAGATCCGTCTCACCAACGCTGCCGACGCGGCGGCCTACAGCGCCGCCACCCTGGAGGCCCGTGCCCTGAACTACGACGCCTACGTCAACCGCGCCATGGTGGCGAACGAGATCGCCATCGCCCAGATGGTCAGCCTCGTGTCGTGGCTGCATTACACCGGGCGCCTGATCGACAACGCGGGGGCCCTGGGGTCCATCGCCAGCACTTGGCTGTTCGACGATCCGGTGGCCGTCGCCCAGCTCGCCGGGGTGGCGGGCGCCTCCTGGTATGCGGACCTTCTGAGCGGGAACCAAGGTGTCGCCGTCCTGCTGGACTTCACCGACCACCTGCTGGCCCCCGCCGTCATCACCGCCCACAACGCCGCGGTCGTCGCGCTGAGCGCGTCCCAGAGCGCCCTCCATGCCAGCCTCCTGGCCGGAATCGCCCAGCGCAGCCTCGCCGACGAAGTGGCCAAGAGAATCGATCCGGCAATGACAGCCGAGGTGGTGCTTACGAGCTACGACTTCGACGGCTTTACCAAGAGCTACGCCAAAAATGGCGGCGGCGGCGACGAACGGGGCCGCTTCGCGGACGTGACCAGCCGTTCCCGCGACCCCTTCACCCGGGAGCGCGACTGGACCATCAGCGGGCCCACCATTTTGCTGGTGCAGAAGGACGTGGCGCTGAAAAGGCGGGGCGGCACGGACCTGGTGGGCTACGACGAGTGGCGCGCCATGGATACCCTGGAGCACCACGGCCAGCGCTTCGGCTGCGGCAAGTTCGGCCTGGATTGGTGCGGCGACGTCCAGCAGTCCGTCGCCTGGGGCGCGGCCGAGGTCGATGCGGGGGAAGGCGATCAGGGTCACGGCTACCACGGCGGCTCCTATGCAGAAAACAGCCGGACCAGCAAGAAGCACGCAGACCCGGAAATGGTGCGCCTGAACGGCCTGGGCGCCGTGTTCAGCGGCCTGCCCGACTCCCGGGACGCGGCCAATCTGGATCCCTCCGCCGACCTGCGTACCGGCATTACGATTCGGGTAAGCAAGCCCCGCGGGGCCCTGCGAACCTCCGGCGGCGCCTCGATCATCCAGCCGTCGGGGCGGCTCGCACAGTTCGCGGCATCCGCCCCCGGCGGCGAGATTGCCGCCCTGTCCCGCGCCGTGGTCTTTTTCGAACGCCCCGTGGCCCGGGCCGACGGCCAAGAGGAACTGGCCAGTCTTTACAACCCCTATTGGCAGGTAAGGCTGGTGGCCGCCACGGCCGCGGACAGGGCCTACGCCGCCGCCCGTCAAGGAGGACTCGCGCTACCATGACCTACCCTTCGTCCCTTTCCCTTCGCCGCGGCATCGCCGGGCTTGCCCTAGGGGCCGCCGCCCTCGCCGTCGGCCCTGCGACCGCCAGCCCCGAGGCAGTGCCAGCCACGGAAAGGGGGGCGGCGGAAACGCCATTCTCCGCCCCGCTTCCGGACCGGCGGCCTTCCGGCCGCGCCTATGTGGAGGGCGTGTACCTGCGCAAGTCCGGGGTTACGCCGCTGCACCGGGACGCAAAGCTCCGGTTCGAGGCCGCCCGGCAGCTTTGCCCGAAACTCCACGGCCGGCCGGCGCGGCTCATCTCGGGCCGGATCGAAGACGCCGGCACCTTCTACGGCTACGAATACTTGGGCCCGAAATACGCTGAATACCTGTACATCCACGAGCTGACCCCCCTGGACCCGAAGGCATGCGAACTCCGGGTCCGGCTCAAGAAGATCGTGACCCTCATGAGCAAGGTTGGCGGCCGGTGGGAGATCGCTACCTACGCCCAAAACGACAACCAGCCGGGAGACGTGAACGAAAGGATCGAAGATGTGCTGCTCGACGAGTTCAACGCGGGCTATCTGCCGGCGAGACGCAAGTATGCGGCCGCCTGGGTAGCCCGCCTGCAGCCCACGGGCAAAGAGGAACAGCCCTTCCCCTTCGTGCGCTGCCGGGTGGTGCTGATACCCTCCGGCATCACGCCCGCCTGGCTCAACCAGGGCTGCATCACGGACAGCACGGAGCTCCCGCCCTACGCGCGGCCGATGGTGCTGCGGGCGCTGTCCCGGTCGCCCGACAACCCGGCCCACAAGTTCGAAGTAAAGGCGGACAAGCTGGTCCCTTCCGCCCGCATCGACGTAGCCGTCTTCGACCTGCCCAAAGACCTGCCGCTCAAGGAAAAGCGCTATGTCGAGCGGCCGTAACGGTCACGCCCGCCGCGAGGCCGGCGCCTCCGCCATCGAATTCGTGGTCTTTTCCCTGGCCTTGGTGCCTTTGTTTCTGATCATGCCTCTGCTGGGGAAATATCTCGATCTGGCCCAGACCACGGAAATCGCCAGCCGCTACCTGGCCTTCGAGGGAACGGTCCGCAATACCTCCTCTTCCTGGAAGACCGATGCCGAACTGGCGACCGAGGTGCGCCGCCGCTTCTTCAGCAATTCCGACGCGCCGGTGAAGACCAACGACGCCGCCGGCGATTTTCCCGGCCACCGCAATCCGCTGTGGTCGGACCATCGGGGCGCCCCGCTGCTGGCCAAGTTCGCGGACGACGTGGCGGTGGCAAGCGCCGTCGAAAGCAAGGACGCCCCCGCAGCCGCGGTATTTTCGGGAAACTTTGATTTGCCGCAAGAAAACCTTTATACCGGCCGGGTCACGGTTCGGCCGCGCAATATCGCGGGCCTCAACCCGTTCAACAGCCTCGGCCTTGCGATCTCCCGTTCGACCACCATCCTGGCCGATGCCTGGAGCGCCGGGTCGCCCGCCGTGGTCAAGTCCCGCATCGAGGGCTCCGCCTCGTTTGCCGTGCCGCCCTATCCGGTGAAGTTGCTTGAAGCATTTGGGAACACCGTCGGCCAAGTGCCCCCTTTGATCCTGGACCCCGCCATGGACGTCAACAACGTCAATCCGGAGATCGTTCCCCCGGACCGGCTGAAATGAAGCGCCTGAAGACCCAAGTCCGACGTGCGTTGCGCACCGCCTTGCTGCTGCATGGGGGCATCGCCGGCGCGGCTTTGCCGGCGCCGCCCCTGATGGAAGGCGCGAAGGCAGTGGCCGTAGGCCAGTCCATGCGCATCAACGGCATGCCCACCAGCATTCACCGGTTCGCGATCGACAAACCGGTGGACCAAGTGCTGGCATTTTATCGCACCCGCTTCGGGAAGGACCGGGTGGAGCAAAGCGTGCTGGGCTGGACCGTGGTGGCCGAGGCTGAAGGGGACTACTTTTTCACCGTTCGTTTGCGGCCTGCCTTGCAGGGAACGGAGGGCGCCGTTTCCGTGGCCGACCTCAAACAGGGGCTCGCGGCCCGCGGGCGGCCACTCGGAATGGTTTTTCCGGCCGGAAGCAGGCTGATCTCCGACGTGGACATGGATGACCCGGGCAAGAGGGGACGGGTGGTCTCCCTCATCAACAACCTGCCGCCGGAAGCCAACGTTCAGCATTTCAAGAATGTTCTGGCGGCCCGCGGTTTCAGGGTTGACCGCGACCTGCCGGCGGGCAAGGACGCCGCCGGGGGTCGAAGCCTGTGGTTCTCGGCGACCGGGCGCGATGCCATCCTGGTGGTGGCCCCCTTGCCTAACGGCACCAGCGTGGTGTTGAACACCGTTGACCGCCGCAATACGGAGAAATAGATGCAGACACGGTTCTTGCTCGCGGCCGGAAGAGAGCGTCAATCCGGCCAGTCCATGGTGGAGTACACAATCCTGGTGGGGGTTGTAGTGGCCATTTTCATGTTTCCCTTCGATGGCAATCCGCCGCTGCTGCAACAATTCGCGGACGCCATAGGGGCCGGCTTCGACCGCTACCTGTCTGCCGTTGCATTGCCCATGTGAGGAAGAATCCATGAAACCGAAAATCAAACGTTCCTGGCTTGTGCTCGGTGTGGCGGCTGTTCTTGGCGTCGGCGCCGGTTTCACGGCGATGCGCTACCTGAATCAGAAGGTGGCCGCCATCGAGGCCCGTGACAAGAACAAGGTCATGCGCAAAGTCGTGGTGGCTCGGGAGGACATGCAAAAGGGCGGTGTGATTACCTTCCAGAACATGGCGGTACGCGAAGTGCCGGCCGAGTGGGCACACTCCGGCGCCATCACGCCGGACCAGTTCGACCGGGTGGAAAACGCAACGCTGGCCTACCCCGCGGTAAAGGGGGAGCCGCTCATCTGGTCGCAACTGGAGGGGCAGAAGATGCCCAGCTTCTCCGCCCGCCTCAGCGCGGGCCGCCGGGCCGTCACGGTGCCGGTGGACGAAATCAGCTCCCTCTCCGGCATGGTGGAGCCGGGGGACAGCATCGACATCGTGGTGACCACCCGCAAGAACGACCGCAGCATTACCTTCGCGCTGCTGCAGAGCGTAAAGGTACTAGCCACGGGCACCCGGGTAACCCAACAGGGCGAGACCGAGGGCAAGTCGCGCACCTATTCCACCATTACCCTCGACACCACGCCCGACGATGCCCGTCGCGTGATCGCTGCCCGCGAGGTGGGCAAGATCACCGCCCTGCTGCGGGCTCCGGGCGATACCCGCCCCATTTCCCGCGAGAAGTCGGATGCGCTGGCGCTGCTTGGTCTGGCGGACCACTCCGTGAGCGTCTCCAGTTCGGTGCCGGTGATCTATGGCGGCAAAGGGAGCGCGCTGGAGGACGTGCCGCGATTGTTTGCGCCCGGCGCCGTGCCGGCCGGCCCACCGAAGACACCCGGCTTTGCGCCCAATATCCATTCCAATGCCCTGGCCGCGCGGGCCCAACCTGCGGGTTACCCGGTGGCCGGCCTGCGCTAGGACCGATCGATTCCATTCGTATTGCTCGAAGAACACATCATGTTAAAAAAGATCTTTGCTTATCGGTTCCTGCCCTTCTCGCTGTTTTTGATTGGCCAGAATCCGGCCCTGGCGGAAAAACCGGCAGCGCCTGTTCAAGTCGCCGCCGCAAGGCCATCCCCACGAGTAAAGTCGCTGCCCGCGCCGGTTGTCCTGCCCGTCGTGCAGCAGGATCAGATCGAGCTTGAAATGTATGTGGGCGAGACGCGCGTGCTGCCGCAGAGAAACGCGGGCCGGCTCGCCGTCGGCAACGGCAAGGTCTTGTCCGCCAGCGTGTTGGACGACAAGGAGATCCTCCTCATCGCCAACGACGCCGGCACGACCTCCCTCCACATCTGGACCAAGGACGGCCGCAACCAGCGCATGAAGGTGCGTGTTCTGCCGGCGGACATGTCCCATCTCACCCAGGAGATCATCGCGTTCCTGGGAGAAATGCCCAACGTGAAGGCCCGTGCCATCGGCGACAAGGTGGTGGTCGAGGGCGACGATCTCAGCGACAGCAACCTGGCGAAAATCGACGAACTGGCCAAGCGTTTTCCCCAGATCGTCAATTTCACCAACCAGCTCGGCTGGGAAAAGATGGTCGTCATGGACGTGAAGGTGGTGGAATTCCCCACCAACGC
Organism: Pseudomonadota bacterium; assembly: GCA_021848325.1. Taxonomy (GTDB): domain Bacteria; phylum Pseudomonadota; class Gammaproteobacteria; order Burkholderiales; family JAJZUU01; genus JAJZUU01. Next base: position 9,909 of record JAJZUU010000086.1, read on the forward strand.
CCTGCGCGAAATCGGCCTCAAATGGGGCACGACCGGCGGGGTCGCGGTGGGCGGCGTTTGGGGGCCGATCAGGCGCGGCGACGCCGGTCCCTATCAAATCAATCTGGCTACCGGCCAGGCCAACCCGGCGCCGATCACCAGCCCGAGTGGCGGGCCGATTCCGATTCCGTCCGGACTGAATGTCTTGTCCATAGTGAACATGGGCTTGAACGCCCAGCTCAACCTCATGGCCCAGAACGGTACCGCCGCCATTCTGGCCGAGCCGACTCTCTCCGCCCGCAGCGGCTCCACGGCAACGTTCGACGCCGGCGGCGAATTTCCCTACGAGATCAGCACAATCAACGGCCCGACGGTTCAGTTCAAGGCCTATGGCGTGATACTGAAAATCGAGCCCCGCGTCGATCACAAGGGGGTGATCCGCGCCAAGATCACCAGCGAGGTTAGCAGCATCGATTCCTCCATTACCACCCGGGCCGGTCCCGCTCTTACCCGCCGCAAGACCGAGACCGAATTCAATGTGCGGGACGGCGAAACCATCGTGCTGAGCGGCCTGCTGTCGAGGGAAAGCAGCTCCACCATCGACAAGGTACCGGTCCTGGGCGATCTGCCGATCCTCGGTGCCCTGTTCCGTTCGAAGCGCTTTCAGAACAAGAAAACCGAACTCGTGGTGTTCGTGACGCCCAGGGTGAGCACCGCCGACGACCCGGCCCAGGCAAAACTGAAACAGCGCGTGGAAAAAAAGGTGGACGGCTTCCTGAATCCGCCGCCGTCCCCGCCCGGAGAACCTGCCCGTTGGTCTGAAGAAGATACGGTGAACTAGATCATGTTCAGCGTCACCATCACCGATAGCGACGGCCTTACCCGGGAAGAGATGATCAGCGCCAACGAGGCGACCCTCGGCCGCAGCAAGGGCTGCACGGTAAGGCTGGCCGGCTGGCGCGTCGGCAGGGAGCATGCCCGCCTGGTGCGTGCCAGGGGAGGTGTGCAGATCGAGGACTTGGGCCAGTTGTCTGGCACCTGGGTGAACGGCTCCCGGATCGTGCAGCATGGGCCGCTCGATTTCGCCGACGAAATCGTCATCGCCGGCTTCAAGATTCGCGTGAAGGACCGCACGCTGGCGCAGGCGGACACGGTTGCACGCCAGCCCGTCGCGGAGAATGCGCCGCCGCGTTTCGGCAGAGAGCCGCCTCCAACGCCGGCGGCCGAATCCGCGCCGCCGGCGTTGGAGGCGTTCACGGCCCGCAGCGAAGCGGAAATTCAGGCCATCCAAACGCGATATTTCTGGCGCAAGCGGGTGCACGAGCGTCTGCTGGAAACCATCGACCTGCGCCGGCGCGACCTGACCCGCATGACCGACCAGGAACTGCGCACCGAGACGGAAAAGCTGATCCGCGAACTGGTGGCCGCGGACCGGGACCTTCCGTCGGATATCGACCGCGATTCGCTGGTGCGCGAGGTGCTGGACGAGGCGGTCGGCCTCGG
>JAJZUU010000087.1 GCA_021848325.1 Pseudomonadota bacterium
TGAGGATTCGGGCCCATGGCGTTGTTGCAGGTTCCTTGTGTGGAATAACCACACGGCGTCACCTACGCCTAGCCATGGGCCCGAATCCTCGCCGCCGCGTGTAACACTTAATACTTAACAGGTCCTTAGCGGACGGAATCACGGGCAAGAGCAGCTTGCCGGGGTGGGGAGTATTGCCGCTACTCGGCGAAATGGTTGGCAATGGCGTACTGGATAAGCTGCGCGTTGTTGCCCACGTTCAGTTTTTGCATGATGCGAGTCTTGTGGGTGCTGACGGTCTTGGCGCTGAGTGACAAATCGCTCGCGATCTGATTGATGCTCTTGCCGGAGACGATCATGCGCAGGATTTGGTGTTCGCGGTCGGAGAGCAACTCATGCAGCGGCTTCTCCTTGAACGGGTCCACCTCGAACGCCAGCTTTTCGGCGAGGCTCGGACTGATGTATTTTCCCCCGCCCGCCACCTTGCGAATCGCCGAGATCAGCAGCCCGGGAGCGCTTTCTTTGGTCAGGTAGCCGGAAGCCCCGGCCTTCAAGGCTCTCAACGCAAACTGATCCTCGTTGTGCATGCTCAGCACCAGCACCGGCAGGGAGGGTTTCTCGTCCTTGATGCGCTTGATGAGATCGATGCCGCTCAAACCGGGCATGGACATGTCCATCAGCACCACATCCCATTTGTCGGAACGCAGGGCATCGAGGAGGTCGCGTCCGTTGGCGCACTCGCCGGCCACCCCCATTTCCGGGCTGGCGGACAGTATTTGCTTGAGTCCCTCCCGGACAATCGCATGATCGTCTGCAATCAGGATCCTGATCATCGTTCCATCACCCTTTCAACCTAAAAACAGATTTTAGGTTCAAAGCGGTACGCTCACCGACAGTGTCGTGCCCTTGCCCGATCCGCTCCGGATGTCCAGCGTGCCGCCGAGTATCGCCGTGCGTTCCTTGATTCCCACCAGGCCGAAGGATTTCGCCTTATTCACCCGGTCCAGGATCACCCCCTTGCCATTGTCCTCCACCCGGAGCTCGATCAGGCCCTCCGTCTTTTCCAGGCCGATCTTTACCCAGGTGGCCTCCGCATGCCGCGCCACGTTGGTCAAGGATTCCTGCAGGATGCGAAAAATCGCGGTGGCCCGGCTGTCGTCCAGCATAATCTCCTGCTCCGCCACATGCAATTCGCATGGGATGCCGGTGCGCGCCTGGAATTCCTGCGCCTGCCACTCGATGGCCGCCACCAGTCCCAAATCCAGCACCCCCGGTCTCAGGGCAGTGGCGATGCTGCGCACCGATTCGACCGCCCGGTCGATCAGGCTCCCCATGGACTTCACCGTCGCCTGCAACCTGGGCTGCGGCTCGCCGAAATTCATGTTGAGATAGGCCAGATCCATCTTGAGGGCAGTCAGCACTTGCCCCAACTCGTCATGAATTTCGCGGGCAATGCGTTTCCTTTCTTCTTCCCTCGCCGATTCTCGATGCGCCGAAAGCTCGCGCAACAACTCTCGCGATTCGTTGACCTGTTGCTCCCTTTCCTTGCTTTCGGTGATATTGAAAATGATTCCGTCCCACAACACATTTCCATCCCCGGTCTGACGTATGCTCGCCCTGCAGTTGATCCATTTCAGCCCCTGGCTATCGAGCACCAGCCGCCCTTCCCAGTCCCAGTTCGCCAGGGTTTGCGCCGACCGCTCCAGGGAACGCCAGAAGGAATCCCTGTCTTGCGGATGGATCAAATCACTGAAGGCTGACGGGGCGGCCTGGATCGTCTCCCGCGGCAGGGCGCATACCTTGACGGAACCTTCGCTTGCGTAGGGAAAAGACCATGTGCCGCCGGATGAGCGCAGAATCTGAAATACCATCCCGGGCACATTGGCAGTCATCGACTTCAACCTGGCTTCACTCTCGCGCAAGGCCGCCTCGGCGTGCCTGCGCTCGCTCCGGACCTCGGCTTCGCGTAGCTCCCGCTCGATGACGGGTACCAGCCGCAACTGGTTGTCCTTCATCACGTAGTCGTGCGCCCCGGCCTTCATCAACTGCACCGCCATGTCCTCGCCGATCCTGGCGGACAAGACGATGAAAGGCAGGTCCAGTCCCTTCTCCTTGAGTAGGTCCAACGCGCCGAACGAACTGAAGCAAGGCATGGCATGGTCGCAGATGACCACGTCCCACGCCTGCCTGTCCAGAGCGGCCTCCATCGCCTCCCGCGTGTCCACCCGCTCGTAGATCGGCGTATAGCCGGCGCGGCTCAGGGCGCGCACAACCAGCAGCGTTTCATCCTCCCAATCGTCCACGCTCAAAACACGCAATGTTTTGCCTAGCACTTTGGCCACCCGATTTCCGACTCGCTTGAGCACGCAATTCGCATACTGCTGTTTTCGGACGAAAGTGCGCTTTCTTGAGAATTGGGCGCAATACGGAAGGAAGACGGGATCGTGCAAGGACACGCGTCCGAAGTCCCCTGCACCAATACATCGGCCTTGCCAGTCAAAAGGAGGTTGACGGATTCAGGCTGGCTGCCATCAACTCGATGGCGTTGCCGTCAGGGTCGCGGCAGAACAGCGCCGGTCGCCCGGAACGGCTCAGGGTGTAGCCGACCTCCGCCTTGTCCAATGCCCGTTTCGCCTGTTCCAAGTCCGCCACCTCCAGGGCCACGTACCGGTCGCGCCCGCCGTGAGCCGGCCGGGCGATGTCATATCAGACGCCGTCGAACCCCATGGCGGGGCGGTCCGTACCGGGCTGCAGGCCCAGAACGCCCTCGTAAAAGGCACGCGCCCTCGCCAGGTCGGACGCCAGCAGAGACGCCTGCAGCAATGCCACGATCTTAACCATTCTGCGCCAGCCTCCCCGAGAACAGGCTCGCCGCCACGATCATCGCCCCGCCGACCCACTCCTGCAAAGACATGGCCTCATGGGCCAGCAGGTAGGCGGAAGCGGCGGCTACCACCAGTTCGAATAGGAATATCACTATCGCCTGGTTGGCCGGGGTATGAGTGAGGCCGAACTGAACCGTGAGGGTGACGACATACAAGACCAGCCCTACTGCCAGCAGCAGCATGGCGGAGGAAGGGGTCAGCGCGACGTCGAGCCTGACCGGCCGGTAGAGCAGCGGAACCAGGGACAGCAGGCTCACGCCGGCCCAAACGGTCAGGGACTTGACGCGGATATCCAGGTCCTGGGCGCGCCGCGCCAACACGTTGGTCAGGGCGAACATGAAACCGGCGGAAAGGCCCAGCCATTCGGCCTGATTGCGCGGCATCGGCCAGCCGGACTCCGGCCGCCACAGCATGACCACCGCACCCCCAAGGGAAAGCAGGATCACCAGGTAGCCGTACAGGTTCAGCCTTTCTCCCAGCAGGAAGCGGGAAAACATCACCGTCCACAGGGGCGCAAGGTAAAACAGCAGCAACACCCGCATCACTTCCCCGTGGATCACCGCCAGCACGTAAGCCAGGTTGGTCCAGCCGGCGGTGAGCCCGATCCACAACAGGATCGGCGGCGCCTTCCTGATCTGCCGCAGCGGCCCGAAAAGGAAAACGGCCCCCAGCACCAATGCGACCGAATAGGTGATGAAGGAGGCCAGCTCCCCCGAGATTCCCTGGCGCTCCAACAGGCGGTAGGGATACCAGATGAGGCCCCAGGTCACCGCCCCCGACAGCAGACCGAGAATGGCCAGCGCTTTTTGTTTTGAACCCATTCCCTAAACCTTTATAATTCGGCCATTCGGGTTCCCGGCCTGCTGCCGAGTCGGCGCTTCAGGGACTGCCCGCCACCTGAGCCGCCATCATGAACCCTGACCTGAACCGCCTACAACCCTACCCGTTCCAGAAGTTGCGCGCCCTGTTTCAGGGTATCGCGCCGAACACGACGTTTTCCCCCATCAATCTGTCCATCGGCGAACCCAAGCACCCCACTCCCCAGTTCATCCGCACCGCGCTGGCGGAAAACCTGGATGGCCTGGCCCATTATCCCATAACCCAGGGCAGCGAGGGGTTGCGCCGGGCCGTGGCGGCCTGGCTTGGCCGCCGCTACCGCCTGCCCGAACCCGACTTCGGGACCCAGGTCCTGCCTGTGGCGGGCAGCCGCGAGGCGCTGTTCGCCTTCGCCCAGGCGGTGATCGACGGCACCCGGCCAGACCCGGTGGTGGTCATGCCCAACCCCTTCTACCAGATTTACGAGGGGGCCACGCTACTGGCCGGCGCCACGCCCTACTTTCTCAACGCCCTGCCGGACAACGGCTACGCCATGGACTTCGCCGGCGTGCCGGAGGAGGTCTGGCGGCGCACCCAGTTGATCTATGTATGCTCCCCCGGCAACCCCACCGGAAACGTGATGAGCGCCGCCCAGTGGCAGCAACTGTTCAGCCTGTCCGACCAATACGGCTTCGTTATCGCCTCGGACGAGTGCTATTCGGAGATATACTTCGACGAGGAGCGGCCCCCCTTGGGCGCGCTGGAAGCGGCCCACCGCTTGGGCCGCCACGGCTTCCCCCGGCTGGGGGTGTTCAGCAGCCTGTCCAAGCGCTCCAACGTGCCCGGCATGCGTTCCGGCTTCGTGGCCGGCGACGCCGCCGTTTTGGAGCGATTCCTGCTCTACCGCACCTACCAGGGCTGTGCCATGAACCCAGCAATCCAGGCCGCAAGCCAGGCGGCCTGGAGCGACGAGGCGCACGTGGCGGAAAACCGGCGGCTCTACGCGGAGAAGTTCGCGGCGGTCACCCCGATGTTGCAGCCGGCGCTGGAGGTGGCGCCGCCCGAAGCGGCGTTCTATCTGTGGGCGCGGACCCCAATCGCGGATACCGAATTCGCGCAACGCCTGTATCGCGATTATAATGTCACGGTTTTACCCGGCAGTTACCTCGCCCGGGAGGCGCACGGCGTGAATCCCGGGCGGGATTTCGTGCGCATCGCGCTGGTGGCGCCCCTGGCGGAATGCATGGAGGCGGCGCGGCGCATCCGGGACTTCGTCGACGGCCTCTAGCCCGGATATTTCACCAGACCAGCCCGAAAATTTATCGGTGAAATATCCGGGCTGGCGCCACGCCTCACTGAACAAGGACACGACATGAAAGAGTACCAATCCATTATCGACGAGGCCTTCGAGCGCCGCGCCGACATCACCCCCAGGACCGTGGACGCGAAACTCAAGGACTGCGTGATCCACGTGCTTGACCTGCTGGACAAGGGGGAACTGCGGGTGGCGGAAAAGGTGGACGGCGAATGGGTCACCCACCAATGGCTGAAGAAGGCCGTGCTGCTGTCCTTCCGCATGGAAGACAACGTCTTCATCAAGGGCGGCTTCACCAACTATTTCGACAAGGTGCCCTCCAAGTTCTCGGACTACAACTCCAAGAACTTCCGCGACGGCGGCTTCCGCGTGGTGCCGCCGGCAGCGGCGCGCAAGGGCGCCTTCATCGCCAGGAACGTGGTGCTGATGCCTTCCTACGTCAACATCGGCGCCTACGTGGACGAGGGCACCATGGTGGACACCTGGGCCACGGTGGGCTCCTGCGCCCAGATCGGCAAGAACGTGCACCTCTCCGGCGGCGTGGGCATCGGCGGCGTGCTGGAGCCGGTCCAGGCCAACCCCACCATCATCGGCGACGACTGCTTCATCGGGGCCCGCTCCGAGGTGGTGGAAGGGGTGATCGTGGAAGACGGCTGCGTGATCTCCATGGGGGTCTACCTCGGCCAGAGCACCAAGATCTACAACCGGGAAACCGGCGAAATCACCTACGGGCGCATCCCCGCCGGGTCGGTAGTGGTGTCCGGCAGCCTGCCTTCCGCCGACGGCAAATACAGTCTCTATTGCGCGGTGATCGTCAAGCGGGTGGACGCCAAGACCCGCTCCAAGGTCGGCATCAACGAACTACTGCGCGGCATTTGAGCGCCGCCGGCGACCCACGCACCCGGGCGCGGCGGCTTCCCGTCCGCCGCGCCGTTTTTCCCGTACCCCCACCTGAGTCCCCTGCATCGTGTGCGGCATCTGCGGCGAATTGCGCTTTGACGGCTCCCAACCCGACCTTTCCGCCGTCGGTAGGATGATGGCCGCGCTGGCGCGGCGCGGGCCCGATCACGAGGGCAGCTTCTCCGACGGCCCCCTGGCCTTCGGCCACCGCCGTCTGGCGGTGATCGACCTGTCCGACGCCTCCGACCAGCCGCTGGTGGACAGCGAGTTGAAACTCGCCCTGGTGTTCAACGGCACCATCTACAATTACCGCGAACTGCGGGCGGAACTGGTGAAGCGGGGCTACCGCTTCTTTTCCGACGGCGACAGCGAGGTCATCCTCAAGGCCTACCACGCCTGGGGCGAACACTGCGTCGAGCGCTTCAGCGGCATGTTCGCCTTCGCCCTGTGGGACGGCCACAACCACTTGCTGTTCGCGGCCCGCGACCGCATGGGGATCAAGCCCCTGTATTACGCCCGGGACGGCCGCCGGCTGCGCTTCGCCTCCACCCCGCAAGCCCTGCTGGCCGCGGGAGATATCGACACCTCCCTGGACCCGGTGGCGCTGCACCACCACCTCACGCTGCATGCTGTAGTGCCTGCGCCGCGCACCCTGCTCAACGGCGTGCGCAAGCTGCCGCCGGCCACCACCTTGACCGTGGCCGCCGGCGGCAAGCAGCGACAGCGGACCTACTGGACCCTTCCCGCCCGCCGCCCGGCGCAGCCGCGGGACGAACGGGAGTGGCTCGAAGCGACGCGCATCGCCCTGCTGAATGCGGTGGAGCGCCAGCGCCTGGCGGCCGACGTGCCGGTGGGGGTGCTGCTCTCCGGGGGGCTGGATTCCAGCCTGCTGGTCGGGCTGCTGGCCAGCACCGGGGTGCGCAACCTGAACACCTTTTCCATCGGATTCGAGGACGTGGGAGCGAGCCGCGCCAGCGAATTCGAGTTCTCGGACCCGGTGGCGGAACGCTTCGAGACCAGGCATCACAAGTACCGCATTCCCAACCGGGAGGTGCTGCAGCGGCTGCCCGAGGCGGTGGCCAACATGGCCGAGCCCATGGTAGGACAGGATGCGGTCGCGTTCTACCTGCTGGCCGAGCGGGTGCGCAAGGAAACCAAGGCGGTGCTGAGCGGCCAGGGCGCCGACGAGGTGTTCGCCGGCTATTTCTGGTACCCCTTGATGGAGGCGGAAAGCGGCAGCGACCTGGAACGGTTCCGCAGGCATTATTTCGACCGCTCCCATGAGGAGTATCTGGAGACCGTGGCCCCCCCATTTCACGGCCCGGACCACACCTCGGCGCTGGTGGAGTCCCTGCTCGCCCAGCCCGGCGCCGACACCTTCCTGGACCGGGTGCTGCGCATGGACGTGACCACCCTGGTCGTGGACGACCCGGTGAAGCGGGTGGACAACATGACCATGGCCTGGGGGCTGGAAGCGCGGGTGCCGTTCCTGGACCACGAACTGGTGGAACTGGCGGCGCAGATGCCGCCGTCCCTCAAGCTCAAGGAAGGCGGTAAATTCCCCCTCAAGGCCATCGCCCGCGGCCTGCTGCCGGACGCCGTGATCGACCGGCCCAAGGGCTATTTCCCGCTGCCGGCGTTGAAGTACGTGCGCGGCGCCTTCCTGGAATTCATGACGGATATCCTGTGCTCCCCACGATGCCGGGAGCGGGGGCTGTTTCGTCGCCCCTACGTGGAGCGGCTGCTGGCCGACCCGGAGCGCCATTTCACCCCGATCCGCGGCAACAAGCTGTGGCACCTGGCGCTGCTGGAGCTGTGGCTGCAGACCAACGTGGACCGGCCGGCGGCATAAGGCGTCGAGAAACAATAACTTGGACATTTGCCGTGACTGCTTTGCGCACAGGCCACGAAGCAAGTCGCGCCGTTGTGTCATTCACAACAAGCGGCTTGCGACACCGGCATGTGCGCAAAGCAGCCGCGGCCCGGAGGGTTGCGGCGAATCCGCGCGTCTGCGGCGTTGCGAGCCTTGCCAATGGAATGACCATTGGCCACGGCTCGCGCCTTGCATCCATCGCGGATTCGCCGCAACAAATGTCCAAGTTATTGTTTCTCGACGCCTAAGCGCCGCTCAGGTATATGAATCGTAGAAAAACGCCGCCCATATTTCAAACCGAAGCGGGCGCCCCACGTTTCATCCTCGCGGCGAAGCGCTTAGAATGTTGGGTTTCCACAGAGGGGAAACGCCCGATGAAACTTTACGGCATCGCCAACTGCAACAGCGTGAAAAAGGCGCGCGCCTGGCTTGCCGAGCACGGCCGGCAGGCGGAGTTCCACGACTTCAAGAAACAGGGGGTGTCCGCCGGCCTGCTGGAGGGCTGGATCGCCCGCGTCGGCTGGGAGCCCCTGCTCAACCGGCGGGGGACGACCTGGTGCCGGTTGCCGGACGCGACCAAGGCCGCGATCGTCGACCAGGCGGCGGCCGTCCGGCTGATGCTGGAGAAGCCCTCGGTGATCAAGCGGCCGGTCCTGGAAAATGACGGCGAGATTCATCTGGGATTCGACGCCGACAGCTACCAGGCCCTGCTCGGGAAGGGCGCCTGATGGCCGACGACACCATCGAACTGGCCCGGGCGCTGATCGCCCGCCCCTCCCTCACTCCGGACGATGCCGGCTGCCAGGATCTGCTGGCGCAGCGGCTGGAGCGGCTCGGCTTCGCCCTCGAGCGGACTCGCAGCGGCAGCGTGGACAACCTGTGGGCGCGCCGCGGCACGTCCGGTCCGCTGCTGTGCTTCGCCGGCCACACCGACGTGGTACCCCCCGGGCCGGCGGAACAATGGGACAGCGCGCCGTTTACCCCGGCGATCCGCGACGGCATGCTGTACGGGCGCGGGTCCGCGGATATGAAGACCTCCCTGGCGGCCTTCGTCACCGCCATCGAAGAATTTCTCGAACGCCACCCGCGGCCCCGGGGTTCCATCGCCCTGCTCATCACCTCGGACGAGGAAGGAGCGGCGGTGGACGGCACGGTGCGGGTGGTGGAGACCCTCAAGGCCAGAGGCGAACAACCCGACTACTGCATCGTGGGCGAACCCACCTGCAGCGCCCGGCTCGGAGACACCATCAAGAACGGGCGCCGCGGGTCCCTCTCCGGCACCCTGACCGTCAAGGGGGTACAAGGGCACATCGCCTACCCTCACCTGGCCAAAAACCCCATCCACCTGGCCGCCCCGGCCATCGCGGAACTGGCCGCCACGGTCTGGGACCGGGGCAACCGGCATTTCCCCCCCACCACCTGGCAGATCTCCAACATCCGCGGCGGGACCGGGGCCACCAACGTGATCCCCGGCCACATGGAGATCCTGTTCAACTTCCGCTTCTCCACCGCCAGCACGGCGGAATCCCTGCAGGAACAGGTGCGCGCCGTCCTGGATCGGCACGGCCTGCAATACGACCTGCAGTGGGAACTCTCGGGCAAACCCTACCTCACCCCGGAAGGGGAACTGGTCGAGGCCATGCGCCGGGCGATCCGCTCGGTGACCGGGATGGAGGCGGAGCTGTCCACCTCCGGCGGCACCTCGGACGGCCGCTTCATCGCCGACATCTGCCCCCAGGTGGTGGAGTTCGGCCCCCTCAACGCCACCATCCACAAGCTGAACGAGTGCGTGGCGGTGGCCGACATCGAGCCCCTGCGCGCCATTTACCGGCAGGCCCTGGAAAATCTGTTGTTATGACCCGGCGAACCCATGTTTGAACAAGCGAAACAACACCTATTCACGGTGCGCGACATGCTGCGCTTCGCCGTGAGCCGATTCAACGAGGCCGGACTGGCATACGGCCACGGCAGCCACAGCGCCTACGACGAGGCGGCCTACCTGGTGCTGCACACCCTGCACCTGCCCCTGGACACCCTGGAGCCCTTTCTGGATGCGCGGCTGACCCCGCGGGAACTGGACGGGCTGCTACGGGTAGTGGAAGACCGGGTCAACCGGCGCCTGCCGGCCGCCTACATCACCCACGAGGCCTGGCTCGGGGAATTCCGGTTCTATGTGGATCAGCGGGTGATCGTGCCGCGCTCGTTCATCGCGGAATTGCTGGGCAGTCAACTGGCCCCCTGGGTGGCCGACCCGGGTGCCGTGGCCAGTGCCCTGGACCTGTGCACCGGCTCCGGCTGTCTGGCGGTGCTGATGGCCCACGCCTTCCCCGGCGCCGCCATCGACGCGGTGGATATCTCACCGGACGCCCTCGACGTCGCTCGGCGCAACGTGGAGGACTACGGTCTGGAAGAGCGGATCCGGCTGGTCCGCTCGGACCTGTTCGGGGAGTTGGCGGACAGGCGCTACGATCTGATCGTAAGCAACCCGCCCTACGTGAACGCCGCCTCCATGGAAGCACTGCCGCCGGAATACCGGCACGAACCGCAACTCGCCCTGGCGAGCGGGGTGGACGGCCTGGACGCGGTGCGCGCCATCATCGCCGGCGCGGCGGCCCATCTGAAGGAGGAAGGACTGCTGGTGGTAGAGATCGGCCATAACCGGGCGGCCCTGGAGCAGGCGTTTCCCCGGCTCGGCTTTACCTGGCTGGAAACCGCGGCCGGAGACGAATACGTGTTCCTGCTCAGCCGCGACCAGCTTCCCTGAAGCGGGTTTTGCCGGGACCGGCGAAACGTCCTATACTTCAACCTACGCAGAAAATAACGAACACTGACTCGACAGGCCGGTAGCTACGCGGCAGCAGGTTTTGGTCCGCGGGGCATAACTCGATACATGCCGGGCTCTATGGCCGAAACATCCCCGCCCCTCCCCCGAACGGCCACCGGAATCTCGACTGTTTTAAGCCAAGAACCAGCAGAACGGAGGAATGGTTATGCAACAACAACTCGATGTTTTTATTGCGTCGTTGACGTCGTTCTGGACGGAAATGGCCGGCTTCGTCCCCAAGCTGATCGCCGCCCTGATCCTCCTGTTCATCGGCTGGGTCATCGCCAAACTGGTACGGGCCGGCATGACACAGGTGCTCAAACTGGTGCATTTCGACGTGCTGGCGGAAAAGTCCGGTATTGAGGCGTTTCTCAGGGAGGGCAATCTCAACATTTCCCTCGGCAGGGTGTTGAGCGAGGTGGTCTACTGGCTGGTGCTCATGATCGTGGTGGTCACCGTGTCCAACAGCCTGGGCCTGCATATGGTGGCCGACCTGTTCAACAAGGTGGTGCTGTACATCCCCAACATCATCGTGGCCATCCTGGTGCTGGTGTTCGGCACCCTGCTGGCGCGCTTCCTCAACCGCGTGATCTTCGCCTACCTCAACAACATCGGGGTGGAGGGCGCGCTCACCATCAGCACCCTTTCCGAATACGCGGTGCAATTGTTCGTGGTGTTCGTGGCGCTGGAGCAGTTGCAGATCGGCACCACGCTGCTCACCGCGGCGTTTCAGATCGCCTTCGGAGCACTGTG
>JAJZUU010000088.1 GCA_021848325.1 Pseudomonadota bacterium
GGACTTCCTGCGGGGCGTCCCCCAAGGGGACTTCCTGCGGGGCGTCCCCCAAGGGGACTTCCTGCGGGGCGTCCCCCAAGGGGACTTCCTGCGGGGCGTCCCCCAAGGGGACTTCCTGCGGGGCGTCTTTGCGGCCCTGACGCGGGGAGAAGTGGCCGCTCTGGTGGATGCCGAGCTGTACCTGCCTGAGAGCTGGACCCGCGATCCCGCGCGTTGCGAGGCGGCGGGCATCCCGGAGCCGGCGAAGGCAAAGCGCCTCCGCCTCTCAGTATCGGGAACAAGGCCTTACCCTGCCGGCATCATTTGACGGGGAAATCTGACAAAGCAGAATTAGGCGTCGAGAAACAATAACTTGGACATTTGTCGCGGCAAATTCGCGCGTCTGCGGCGTTGCGAGCCTTGCCAATGGAATAACCATTGACCGCGGCTCGCGCCTTGCATCCATCGCGGATTCGCCGCGACAAATGTCCAAGTTATTATTTCTCGACGCCTTAATACCCGCTTTCGCCCCTTCGCATCTTCACGGTTTCCCGAGCGAGGCAGCATGGCGGTAACCGGGGACCACGGTTTGCTATTGCTCCTGGAACAGTTTACCTGATCCCGGCTCCAACGCCTTGGACATTAATCCTAAAAAAACTTAGTTCATCCGCAGATTACACAGATTTACGCAGATATGTCAGGAGCTTGCCTCGATGACAGATGTTACCCAGAAGGTGAATCGGATTTTCCATTTAACAATCTGTTTATCCGTTGTTTAATCTGCGCGAATCTGCGCAATCTGCGGATTTTAGGTTAATGGAAGACAGGGCCGTCTTTCCTGCTCCAGGAATGATGATCATATGTGTGGCGACTGCCTGGAATGGCCGGCGAGGCGGCCATCGCTCCGCTACCCGGACCATCCGCTCCCGGCACGCTCCGACCCATTGCATCCCTTTCAACACCGGAATCCGGATATCCATATATTTTTTTCGCCCGCGCCCTTGAAATGGCGGAAATCGCCTCTACCTGCCAGGGGTGGCATCGATAGGAGGCAACAATGCAACAAGAGGAAAGGCAGAACCCGACAGACGCCCCAGCCGGACAAGCCGTGCCGGAGGCGCAGGCAGAGGGCGCGGTGGAAACCATGCCGAGCCTGGAGGACATGCTGAAGCAGGCGGAACTGGCCGCCCAGGAACACCACGACGCCTGGCTGCGGGCCAAGGCCGAGGCCGAGAACATCCGCAAGCGGGCGCAGGCCGACGTCAGCAACGCGCACAAGTACGCCATCGAGAATTTCTCTTCCGAGTTGCTGGCGGTGAAGGACAGCCTGGAGGCCGCGCTGGGCACCGATAGCGCATCGCTGGAAGACATTAGGGCCGGGGTGGAGCTGACCCTGAAGCAGCTTAGCGCCGTGTTCGAGAGGTTCCATATCGGCGAGATCAACCCGGTGGGCGAAAAATTCGACCCCCATCGCCATCAGGCGATGAGCATGGTGGAGGCCGAGGCGGCGCCCAACACCGTGGTCGGCGTGATGCAGAAGGGCTACCAGTTGAACGACCGGATACTGAGACCGGCCCTGGTTATGGTAGCCAAGGCGAAGGATGCTTGAAAAACGGGACATTCGCCCCATCTTAACGGGGAAACGCGAAGCGACGTCGTCCCTCTCCCCCTCGGGGGGAGAGCCAGGAGAGAGGGCACCGTTCATGGCCGCATACGGCATTTCCATGTTCCGGGGCCGCTTCATGGTAGCGGGGAACCGCTGGAATGCATCGAGACCATTGGCTTTCTGAAATTTTTTGCAAAGGAACAGAGTGATGGGAAAAATTATCGGCATTGACTTGGGAACCACCAACTCCTGTGTTGCCGTGATGGAAAACGGCACGCCCAAGGTGATCGAAAACTCCGAAGGCGGACGCACCACCCCTTCCATCGTGGCTTATACCGAGGAAGGCGAGATCCTGGTGGGCGCGCCCGCCAAGCGCCAGGCGGTCACCAATCCGAAAAACACGCTGTTCGCGGTGAAGCGCCTGATCGGCCGGCGTTTCGAGGAAAAGGCGGTGCAGAAGGACATCGAGCTGATGCCCTACCGGATCGTCAAGGCGGACAACGGCGACGCCTGGGTGGAGGTGCGCGGCAAAAAGATGGCGCCGCCCGAGGTTTCCGCCCAAGTGCTGCGCAAGATGAAAAAGACCGCCGAGGACTACCTGGGCGAGGAAGTGACCGAAGCGGTAATCACCGTGCCGGCCTACTTCAACGACTCCCAGCGCCAGGCCACCAAGGACGCGGGGCGCATCGCCGGCCTGGAGGTCAAGCGCATCATCAACGAGCCCACCGCCGCGGCCCTGGCCTTCGGCATGGACAAGAAGGAAGGCGACCGCAAGATCGCGGTGTATGACCTGGGGGGCGGCACCTTCGACATCTCCATCATCGAGATCGCCGAGATCGAGGGCGAGCACCAGTTCGAGGTGCTTTCCACCAACGGCGACACCTTCCTCGGCGGCGAGGACTTCGACCAGCGCATCATCGACTACCTGGCGGACGAGTTCAAGAAGGAAAGCGGCATCGACCTGCGCTCCGACATGCTGGCCCTGCAGCGCCTGAAAGAGGCCGCCGAGAAGGCCAAGATCGAGCTTTCCTCGTCCCAGCAGACCGAGGTCAATCTGCCCTACATCACGGCCGACGCCAGCGGGCCGAAGCATCTCGCGGTGAAGATCACCCGGGCCAAGTTCGAGAGCCTGGTGGAGGAACTTATCGCCCGCACCATCGAGCCGTGCAAGATCGCGGTCAAGGACGCCGGCGTCAAGGTCTCCGACATCGAGGACGTGATCCTGGTGGGCGGCCAGAGCCGCATGCCCAAGGTGCAGGAGAAGGTGAAGGAGTTCTTCGGCAAGGAGCCGCGCCGCGACGTCAACCCGGACGAGGCCGTGGCCATCGGCGCCTCGATCCAGGGCGGCGTGCTGCAGGGCGAGGTGAAGGACGTGCTGCTGCTGGACGTGACCCCCCTTTCCCTGGGGATCGAGACCCTGGGCGGGGTGATGACCAAACTGATCCAGAAGAACACCACCATCCCCACCAAGGCGTCCCAGGTCTTCTCCACGGCCGACGACAACCAGTCGGCGGTAACCATCCACGTGCTGCAGGGCGAGCGCGAGGTGGCCACCGGCAACAAGAGCCTGGGCCAGTTCAACCTGTCGGACATCCCGCCGGCGCCGCGGGGCATGCCGCAGATCGAGGTGACCTTCGACATCGACGCCAACGGCATCCTGCACGTCTCCGCCAAGGACAAGGCCACCGGCAAGGAAAACAAGATCAAGATCCAGGCCAGCTCCGGGCTGTCCGACGAGGAAATCCGGCGCATGGTGAAGGACGGCGAGGCCCATGCCGAGGACGACCGCAAGGCGCTGGAGCTGGTCAACGCCCGCAACCAGTGCGACGCCATGGTGCATTCGGTGAAGAAATCCTTGACCGAATACGGCGACAAGATCGGGGCCGACGAGAAGGCCAAGATCGAGGCCGCCCTGAAAGATGCGGAAGAAGCCCTCAAGGGCAACGACAAGGACACCATCGAAGCCAAGACCGAGGCGCTGGCCACGGCCTCCCATACCCTGGCGGAAAAGATGTACGCCAAGGAACAGGCCGAGGCCGGCGGCGGCAAGGGTGCCCAGAAACCGGAAGAGGAAGTGGTCGATGCCGAGTTCGAGGAAATGAAGGACAAGTAAGCGGTTAGCGGCAAGCGGTGAGCGGCAAAACCGTTCGCCGCTTTTTTGCTTTTTCCGCTCACCGCTCACTGCTCACCGCTCACGAATATGACAAAACGCGACTACTATGAAATCCTCGGCGTCAACCGGGACGCCTCCGACGAAGAGATCAAGAAGGCCTACCGCCGGCTGGCGATGAAGCACCATCCGGACCGCAATCCGGAGAACCCCAAGGCGGAGGAGCATTTCAAGGAGGCCAAAGAGGCGTACGAGGTCCTGTCGGAGGCGGAAAAGCGCGCGGCCTATGACCGCTTCGGCCATGCCGGGGTCGATTCCGGCGCCCAGGGGTTCGGCGGCGGACAGGGCTTCGGCGGCTTCGCGGACGCCTTCGGCGACATCTTCGGCGACATCTTCGGCGGCGGCGGACGCCGCAGCAACGTATACCGGGGCGCCGATCTGCGCTACAACCTGGAGATATCCCTGGAAGAAGCGGCGCGCGGCTCCGAGACCCGCATCCGCGTGCCGACCATGGACGAGTGCGCCACCTGCCACGGCAGCGGCGCCAAGCCCGGCACCGACCCGGTCACCTGCCCCACCTGCGCCGGCCACGGCCAGGTGCGCATGCAGCAGGGCTTCTTCTCCATCCAGCAGACCTGCCCCAAATGCCACGGCGCCGGCAAGATCGTGCCCACCCCCTGCCCCGCCTGCCAGGGGGCCGGCCGCATCAAGCAGCACAAGACGCTGTCGGTCAAGATTCCCGCAGGGGTGGACGAGGGCGACCGCATCCGGCTCACCGGGGAAGGCGAGGCCGGGGTGAACGGCGGTCCGGCGGGCGACCTCTACGTGCAGATACACCTCCGCCAGCACCCGGTGTTCACCCGCGACCACAACGACCTGCACTGCGAGATGCCGATCAGCTTCACCACCGCGGCCCTGGGCGGGGAGATCGAGATCCCCACCCTGGACGGCGGGGCAAAGATCAAGGTCCCTGCCGAGACCCAGAGCGGCAAGGTGTTCCGCCTGCGCGGCAAGGGCATCAAGGGGGTGCGCAGCCAGCACCACGGCGACCTGATGTGCCATGTGATCGTCGAAACCCCGATCAACCTGACCGAGCGCCAGAAGGAACTGCTGCAGGAACTGGAATCCTTCAACGTGGAAGGCGGCGCGAAGCACAACCCGCGGGCGAAGTCCTGGATGGACCGGGTCAAGGAGTTCTTCTCGGAGTAGCGGCCGGGCCGAGTCCCCTCAGGCGATTTGCGGCTCGCCGAAATAGCGGCCCTGGGCCCAGTCCACCCCGATATCGCACAGCACCTGGGCGGTCTGTGCGTCTTCCACGCACTCGGCCACGGTGGTCACCTCGAATTTGCGCGCGGTGCCCACCATGGTCTCCACCAATTGGCGCACCCGCCTGTCACGGGTAATCCTGCCCACCATCCAGCCCTCCAGTTTGAGAAAGCTTACCGGCAGTTCGGCCAGGTGGCGGAACGAGGCGTGCCCGCTTCCGAAATCGTCCAGGGCCAGGCGGAAACCCCAATCCAGCAGCGGTTGCAAATTCTTCTTGAGGGCCGCGATACCGACGTCCGGGTATTCGGTGATCTCTATCACCAGCGGCCCCGTTTCGCCCTTTCCCGGGCGCTGCGGGAAGCACGTGCGGGCCTGGGCCAGCAGGGCCTCCACCCGTTCGCCGCTGGCCAGGAACTGGTGGGACAGGTTGATGAAGTGGACAGGGGGCCCGCCGGCGCCGGCGCATTGCAGCAGCGCGCTGCTGGAAACGATGTTGTCGATGGAGGTGACCAGGTGCAGTGCCTGGGCCGCGGGGATGAATTCCCTGGCCGCCACCAGGCTGCCGTCCTTGCCGCGGATGCGTGCCAGGGCCTCATCCGCGGCGATCTCCCCGCTGCGCAGGTCCACGATGGACTGGAACGCCGTCAGCACGCGCCCGTCTTGCAGGGCGCTTTGAACCTGGGTCCCTTCCCATAGCGTGCCTCCTTTGCCGGCGTTGCCGCGACCGGCGCACAATACCTTGTCGCGCCCGCCCCGTTTCGCCTCGTACAGCAGGGAATCGGCCTGGGCCAGCATGGAGTCGATGCTCTCGTGCTCCGGACTGTACGGGCAGACCCCCATGCTCACGCTCAGGGTCAACTCGCCCTCCGGGATGCGCAGCGGACGGGACCGGATCAGCTTGCGCATGCGCTCCGCCGCGCTGAAGGCCCCGCGGCTTTCCATGTCGTGCAGGCACAACAGAAACTCCTCCCCGCCCCAGCGCGCCACCCAGTCGCCCCGCCTGAGGTTGGCCACCAGCACGTCGGTGACATGCTTGAGGGCCTGGTCCCCCACGTGGTGGCCATACTGGTCGTTCACCAGCTTGAATCGGTCCACGTCCACCACGGCGACGGCGAAACCGCCCGCGGCGCGCTGCGCCCGGTTCCACTCCATGCCCAGCCGGTCTTCGGCGGCGCGGCGGTTGGGCAGGCCGGTCAGATGATCCTGCAGGGCGATGCGGACCATGGTCTGTTCGGCCGCCTTGCGCTCGGTGATGTCCCGCTCCAGGGCGACGAAATGGGTGATCCCCCCGCCGTCGTCCGTCACCGGAACGATGGACAACTCGACCCAGTAGCGCAGGCCCTCCTTGGAATAATTGAGCATCTCCGCCTGCGCCTTGCGCCCCGTAGCCAGCGCCTCGCGCAGCGCCATGCGGGTGGCCTGGCTGGTTTCCGGGCCCTGCAGGAAACGGGGGTTCTTGCCCAGGACCTCGTGCGCCTGGTAGCCGGAAAGCCGGGTGAAGGCCGGGTTCACGTACACGATCTCCTGCTCCCGGTTGGTGATGAGCACCACCTGGTCGGAGGCCTCGATCGCGGTGGAGAGCAGGCGCCGCTGCTGAATCTCGCTCTCGCTCTGGGACACGTTGACCGCGAAGCAGCGCAACAGGTCCGCGCCGGCGTCCTGCTCCAGGCTGCAGACCACCTCCACCGGGACTTTGCGCCCGTCCCTGCCCTTGGCGCTGAGCCGCGCCCTGGTTTTGGGCTCCCGGTTCGCGGCGCAGCGGATCAGGCCCTGGTAGGCGTCGGAATCGAAAAGCCTTCGGGTGTCGAGACCGCGCGCTTCTTCCCGGGCCAGCCCCAAAAACTGCAGGAATGCATCGTCCGCCTCCAGCAGCGCATGGTCCTTGAGACGCACGGCGAATCGCCCGATCTGCGCGGCCTCCATGAAGTCCTGCTCGTAACGGGACGCCAGGGCCCGCTCCCGGGCGGAGAACGCCAGCATCAGTTCCCTGAGGCTGGCTCCCACCAGCAGGTCCAGCAGTTCCCGGGAAAGCCCGAAGGCCTGTTCCAACCGGGCCAGCGCCCCGGACCGGTCACCCGCCGCACAGGTTTCGAGGCCGGCCCCGCAGGCGTCGAGAAAGCCCTGGTGCAATCGCCCGAACCGCTCCCAGTCGGCCAGCAGTTGGGCGTCGCCCAGCCCCTCCAGGCGCGCCCTGCCCCCTTCCGGGTCCCATTGCCAATCGTCGCCGGAAATCCCGTCGCCGCGAACCGGGCAGCCAAGGGCGCTGTCCAACAGGGACTTGAGCCGGGTGAGGTAGCCCTGAAGCTGGATCAGCAGCGGAGGGAAAGCGGTCTTGAAACTGGCGATGGTCTGACTCCCTGGGACTTGGCGTTGCAGGCCGGGAAACATCGAACCTCCGCGCATTTTATACCGTTTGGTCCAAAATTGTCCGAATATGCATCCGCCCGCATTGCCTTTCGGCCCTTCGCCGGGCGCGATGGTATTTCTGTCATCTTATTTCTAATATGATTATGCGTTCTACCGTTCGGTGCCCTCGACAACCGCGGCCCGGTGGCCGGGAGCGCGCACCGCGATGTTTCCCCCGTCTGCGCTGAAAGACATCTCTTGAACGACGGCGCGACGCCGGTTCGGAGCCCCATCAAGCAGGAGGCCACAGCATGAGTCTGGAAGCAACCCCCCTTTCCGCCGAAGAATTGCGCAAGATGAACGCCTACTGGCGCGCCGCCAATTATCTG
This sequence comes from Pseudomonadota bacterium, assembly GCA_021848325.1. Lineage (GTDB taxonomy): Bacteria > Pseudomonadota > Gammaproteobacteria > Burkholderiales > JAJZUU01 > JAJZUU01. Next base: position 7,697 of record JAJZUU010000088.1, read on the forward strand.
TCCGTGGGGCAGATCTACCTCTACGACAACCCGCTGCTGCACGAACCGCTTAAGATCGAGCACGTCAAGCCGCGCCTGCTGGGCCACTGGGGCACCACCCCCGGGCTCAATTTCATCTACCTGCACATGAACCGGGCAATCCGGAAAAACGACCTGAACATGATCTACATCGCCGGGCCCGGGCACGGCGGGCCGGGGGTCGTCGCCAACACCTATCTGGAAGGGACCTACAGCGAGTTCTATCCCAACATTTCGCAAGACGCCGAGGGCATGAAGCGGCTGTTCAAGCAGTTTTCCTTTCCCGGCGGCATCCCCAGCCATGCCGCGCCGGAGACCCCGGGCTCGATCCACGAGGGCGGCGAACTGGGCTACGCCGTGTCCCACGCCTACGGCGCGGTATTCGACAACCCCGATCTGATCGCCTGCTGCGTGGTGGGCGACGGCGAGGCGGAGACCGGGCCGCTGGCCACCGCCTGGCATTCCAACAAGTTTCTCAACCCGGTGAGAGACGGCGCCGTGCTGCCGGTGCTGCACCTCAACGGCTACAAGATCGCCAACCCCACGGTGCTGGCGCGCATCGGCCGCGACGAGCTGGAGAGCCTGTTCGTGGGCTACGGCTACCGGCCCTATTTCGTCGAGGGCTCGGAGCCCGAGGCGATGCACCAGGCGATGGCGGCCACGGTGGACCGGGCCGTCGCCGAGATCCGCGAGATCCAGCGCCAGGCGCGGGAGGAGGGAGAGCGGTCGCGCCCCCGCTGGCCGATGATCGTGCTGCGCTCGCCCAAGGGCTGGACCGGCCCCAAGGAGGTGGACGGCAAGAAGACCGAAGGTTTCTGGCGCTCCCACCAGGTGCCGTTCGGGGCGATGGCGGAAAACCCGGCCCACGTGCAACTGCTGGAAAGCTGGATGAAGGGCTACCGTCCCCAGGAACTGTTCGACGAAAACGGCCGCCTGCTGCCCGAACTGGCGGAACTCGCCCCCGAGGGCGAGCGGCGCATGGGGGCCAACCCCCACGCCAACGGGGGGGTGCTGCTCAAGGACCTGAGGCTGCCGGATTTCCGCGACTATGCGGTGGCCGTCGCCGAGCCGGGCCACGACATGGCCGAGGCGACCCGCACCCTGGGCCGCTACCTGCGGGACGTGATGAAACGCAACATGGACAATTTCCGGGTGTTCGGCCCCGACGAGACCGCCTCCAACCGGCTCGACGCCCTGTTCGAGGTGACCGAACGCACCTGGATGGCGGACACCCTTCCCTACGACGAACACCTGGCGGCCGACGGCCGGGTGATGGAAATCCTGTCCGAGCACACCTGCCAGGGCTGGCTGGAGGGCTACCTGCTCACCGGGCGGCACGGCTTTTTCTCCTGCTACGAGGCCTTCATCCACCTGGTGGACTCCATGTTCAACCAGCACGCCAAGTGGCTCAAGACCATCCGCAACGAAATCCCCTGGCGGCGCCCCATCGCCTCCCTCACCTATCTGCTCACCTCCCACGTCTGGCGCCAGGACCACAACGGCTTTTCCCACCAGGACCCGGGCTTCATCGACCACGTGGTGAACAAGAAGGCGGACGTGATCCGGGTCTACCTGCCCCCCGACGCCAACACCCTGCTGTCGGTGGCCGACCACTGCCTGCGCAGCCGCAACTACGTCAACGTGATCGTCGCCGGCAAACAGCCCGCCCCCCAGTGGCTGGAGATGGAGGCCGCGACCCGGCACTGCGCCGCCGGCATCGGCATCTGGGAATGGGCGTGCAACGACCAGGAGGACGAGCCCGACGTGGTGATGGCGGCGGCGGGCGACGTGCCCACCCTGGAGATGCTGGCGGCGGTGGACCTGCTGCGGGGCCACGCCCCGGACCTGCGCATCCGGGTAATCAACGTGGTGGACCTGATGACCCTGCAGCCCAAGGAGGAGCACCCCCACGGCCTGTCCGACAAGGAATTCGACACCCTGTTCACGGTGGACAAGCCCGTCATCTTCGCCTACCACGGCTATCCCTGGCTGATCCACCGTCTCACCTACCGCCGCACCAACCACGGCAACCTGCACGTGCGCGGCTACAAGGAAGAGGGCACCACCACCACGCCGTTCGACATGGTGGTGCGCAACGACCTGGACCGCTTCCACCTGGCGGGGGACGTGGTGGACCGGGTGCCGCGGCTGGCGCACCGGGCCGCCCACATCAAGCTCGCCCTGCGTGACAAACTGTTCGAGCACAAGCAATATATTGCCCGTTACGGCGAGGACATGCCGGAAATCCGGAACTGGACCTGGCCGCATTGACGGCGCGAACAAGGGGAGAGGGTGAAGGCGGAAACGGCGATTTTGACGGTCAACAGCGGCTCGTCCAGCCTCAAGGCGAGCTTCTTCCGCGCCGACGGAAGCCGCCGCGACTTCCGCTACGAACACATCGGCGGGGAGCGCCTGCGGGACCACGGCGGGGCCTTCGACCGGCTGCTCCATGACCTGGGCCCGGACCGCCCGGCGGCGGTGGGCCACCGCTTCGTCCACGGCGGCGAAATCACCGACCCGGCGCGGCTGATCGACGCCGCCGAGCGCGCCCGGCTGGAGGGCATCGGCCACCTGGCGCCCCTGCACATGCCCGGCAACCTGTTGGGAGTGGACCTGTGCAGCGGGCGTTTCCCGGTGCCCCAGGTGGCCTGCTTCGACACCGCCTTCCACGCCGCCATGCCGGAACTGTCCAAACGGCTGCCCATCCCCCGGGAACTGGGGCTGCGGCGCTTCGGCTTCCACGGCATCAACTACGCCCACGTGGCGGGCGCGCTGCCCGGCCTGCTGGGAGACGCGGCCCGCGGACGGATCGTGGTGGCCCACCTGGGCAACGGCGCCAGCCTGTGCCTGCTGCAGGGCCTGCAGTCGGCCGACACCACCATGGGCTACACCCCGGCGGGGGGCGTGCCCATGGGCACCCGCAGCGGCGACCTGGACCCCGGCGTGATGCTGGAGCTGGCCCGGCGCTATAGCGGCGAGGAATTGTCCGACCTGGTCTACCACCGCATGGGGCTCATCGCCCTGTCCGACGGCGAGCACTCGGAGATGGGGCCGCTGCTGGCCAGCCGGACGGCGGCGGCCCGCTTCGCCGTGGACTACTTCTGCCGCCAGGTGCGCGGCGCCATCGGCGCGTTGGCCGCCAAGGCCGGCGGACTCGACGCCCTGGTGTTCACCGCCGGCATCGGCGAGCGGGCCGCGCCGGTGCGGGCGCGGATCTGCGAACCCCTGGAATTTCTCGGCCTGCGCCTCGACCCCGGGGCCAACCAGGCCCACCGCACCTTCATCAGCGCCCCCGGCTCGAAGCCGGTGCTGATCGTGCCGGCCGACGAGGAACGCATGATTTGCCGGCTGACCCGGGCGCTGGCGGGCGGAAAAGCTACGGACTAAGGACCTGTTAAGCATTAAGTGTTACACGCGTTACCCCCAGAAAGCCCGCAGGCAAGGCGCGGGGAGGAAGGCGTGGTTATTCCACGCTGACGAGCCGCAACGCCGCATGCGGGCTTTCTGGGG
>JAJZUU010000013.1 GCA_021848325.1 Pseudomonadota bacterium
GCGCAGGGCGGCCAGGGCCTGGTCGGAGAAGCCCCGGTTGGCGAACACCCCCGCCCCGAAGAAGCGCGGCAGGGCGACCGCCGCCAGGATCGCGGTCAGCAGCATGACCACGATCAGCTCCATCAGGGTGAAGCCCCTGCCCTTCATCGCCAACCGCCTTTCGCCCCCGGGCCGCGGCGGCGCCGCCGCGGCCCGGTCAGCTTAACTGCAGTTCGTGCCGGTAGAGGTGATGCCGGGCACGCCGTTTGCCGCCGCGGCGGTATAAGTGACGACGCAGTTGGTACCGTTGTTCAGGGTAAAGGTGTACGGGCCGGCACCGGCACCAGTGAAGGCGCTGGTATCGAAGTTGAGGGCGGAGCCGATTCCGCCCGCAGCGGCGGAGGGATAGCCATTGGTTATCGCGACCGTGGCCCCTTCCATGGAGATGTTCGCCGCCGTGCCGCCGGTTACCAGCCACTGTGCATGGGCCAGGGCGCTGGCCGACTGGACCGCGCCGAACATCCCCTGCAGGGCGGCCTGGCGCGCGTTGGAGGTCATGCTGACGAAGCGCGGGATGGCCGTCGCCGCCAGGATGCCCAGGATGACGATCACCACCACCAGTTCGATCAGGGTGAAGCCGGATTGTGCCTTCCGCATTTTGCCGCTCCTTTGGATTAAATTTTTTTAACGAATTCCCTGCTGCGCGGATTGTAGCAACATTCATGCCGGAGGGATAGCCGCGCCTCCCCTACCCCATTAATGGTTTTATCGGCCGGTGCGGGGGTTTCTTGAGGGGGGCGGAGGTGACGTTTCCGGTCCAACAGCGACGATGCGCGGCACGGGGGGCGGTGGATCAGTGGTGCAGCATGGCCCGGCCGATGTCCCAGATCGGCAGGAACACCCCCAGGGCCAGCACCAGCACCATGGCGCCGATGCCCAGGATGAGGATGGGCTCGATGTCGGCGCTCAGGTTCTTGACCTGGTATTCCACCTCCCGCTCGTACATCCCGGCCACCCCTTCCATCAGCTCGTCCAGGGAGCCGGTTTCCTCCCCCACGGCGATCATCTGCAGCACCACCGGGGTGAAGATGCCGCTGGCGGCGGCCGCCCGCAGGATGCTCTCGCCCCGCTCCACCGCGCCGCGCATCTGGTCGATGCGGCCGCCGACGTAGTCGTTGCCCACCACCTGCCCCACCAAGCCCAGGGCCTGCAGGATGGGCACCCCGCTGCGGCTGGCCAGGGACAGGCTGCGGGCGAAGCGCGCCAGGGTGGCCTTCTCCACGATGCTGCCGACCACCGGCAGGCGCAGCTTGTACTTGTCCCACCGGTAGCGGCCGCGCGGGGTCCTCACATAGCCGCGCAGCGCCAGGGCAAGCACCGCGGCGACGACCAGCAGCAGCGGCCAGTAGTGCACGGTGAAGTCGGAAAAGGCGATCAGGGCCCGGGTCATCAGCGGCAGTTCGGTGTGAAAGCCCCGGTAGACCTTGACGAAGGCCGGGATCACGAAGATGTTGATGATGGTCAGCGCCACCGCCATCACCCCCACCACGAACGCCGGATAGCGCAGCGCGGCGCGGATCTGCTCGCGGGTGTGGCGGTCGAATTCCAGGTGCTCGAACAGGCGCAGGAAGATCTCCTCCAGCCGCCCGGTGGCCTCCCCCACCCGCACCATGCTGACGTAGAACTGGGAAAACACGCGGGGATGGCGGCGCAGGCTCTCGTTCAGTTCCCGCCCGCTGTCCAGGCCGTCGCCGATTTCCCCCAGGATGGCGGCGAAGGTCTTGTTCCGGGTGGATTCCCTCAGGCCCGCGAGGGCGCGCAGGATGGGCACCCCGGCCTTGAGCAGGGTATACATGTGGCGGCTGAACAGCATCACGTCCAGGGTGCCCACCGGCTCCTTGAACAGGCGGGAGAACCATCCGTCCTGCGCGGCCGGTTCCGGGCCGCCGGCGGCGGCGATCTCCACCGGGGTGATGCCGATGCTGAACAGGTGGTCCGCGCAGGCGCCGCTGTCGGCGCCCTCCAGGATACCCCGCACCAGGTCGCCGTTGGCGTTGCGCGCCTTGTAAGAGAAGTGGGGCAACTAGGTCTCCGCAGAAAGGCCGGCCGAAACGGACGGGCCAGGATCCCTAACGGCGCTTTGCGCCCATCCTTGAGGCCAGCGGCCCCGCGCAGCAGGTTTATTCACAAGCTCTCAGTCTTCGAATTCATTGCTGATGCGCATCGCCTCGGCCACCGTGGTCCTTCCCTGCGCCGCCAGTTGCGCCGCGTGCGCGCCCAGGGTGCCGTCCGCCAACTGGGCGCGGGCGACCCTGATGAAATGGGCCGGGTCTTCGCTGCCGGCCGCATCCACCACCGGCCCGGACATCTCCAGCATCTCGTAGACCCCGGTGCGCCCCAGGTAGCCGGTGCCGTTGCAATGGGAACAGCCGCGGCCGTGCAGGTACGCATAGTCGTCAACCCCATCGCCCAGGGCGGGCCGGAGCCATGCCCGTTCCTGGGGCCCGAGGCGATACGGCTCCACGCAGCTTTCGCACACCACCCGCACCAGGCGCTGGGCCAGCACCACCTGCAGGGAGGTGGCCACCAGGTAGCGCGGCACCCCCATGTCCAGCAGGCGTACCGGCGTGCTGACGGCGTCGTTGGTGTGCAGGGTGGACAGCACCAGGTGCCCGGTCATGGCGGCGCGCATGCCGATCTGGGCGGTCTCGAAGTCGCGCATCTCGCCCACCAGCACCACGTCCGGGTCCTGGCGCAAGGCGGAGCGCAGCACACGGGAGAAGGTGAGGTCGATCTTCTCGTTGACCTGCACCTGGTTGACCCCGGGCAGGCGGTATTCCACCGGGTCTTCCACGGTGATCAGCTTCTTCTGCAGCACGTTGAGTTCCGTCAGCGCCGCGTACAGGGTGGTGGTCTTGCCGCTGCCGGTGGGGCCGGTCACCAGCACCAGGCCGTTGGGCCGGTGAATGACGGAGCGGAACTTCTCCAGCATGGCCGGCGGCATGCCCAACTGCCCCAGGGCCAGGGTGCCGCCGCTCTGGTTCAGCAGGCGCATCACCACCGACTCGCCGAACTGGGTCGGCATGGTGGAGATACGCACGTCCACCTGCTGCTGCTTGACGGTCACGTCGAAGCGGCCGTCCTGGGGCAGCCGCTTCTCGGAGATGTCCAGCCCCGACATCAGCTTGAGGCGCAGGGCCAGGGCCGGGGCGATCCTGATGTCCGCTTCGGTCTGCAGATGAAGCATGCCGTCGATGCGGAACCGGATCTGCAGGCGCGTCTCCTGGGGCTCGACATGGATGTCCGAGGCGCGCACCTGGACCGCATCCTCGAACACCGACTGCAGGAGCTTGACCACGGGCGCGTCTTCCAGCCCCGGGCTGGACTCGGTCAGGGTGAAATCGGCGCCGCCCTCCTCCAGGTCCGCCTCCAGCTCCCGGGCGAAACCGGTGATCTCCCCGGTGCGGCGGTAGATGCCGTCGATGGCCTGCAGCAACTGGCTCTCGTTGACCACCGCCAGATCGATGTCCCGCTTCAGGAAGCGGGAGATCTCGTCGTAGGCGAACAGGTTGGTGGGGTCGGCCATCCCCACCAGCAGCGTCTTTCCGCGCTCCTCCAGCACCATGGCGCGGAAGCGGCGCGCCTGGGTCTCCGGCAGCAGGCGCACGGCGTCGAGATTGAAGTTATAATGCTTGAGGTCGATGTAGGGGATATTGAGCTGCTTGGCCAGCGCGCCGCACAACTGGTCTTCGCTGACCAGGCCGTTCTCGATGAACACCCGGCCCAGGCGGCGCCCGGTGCGCTTCTGGTCCTCCAGGGCCACCATCAACTGTTCCTGGGTGATCAGGCTTTGCAGCACCAGGATTTCACCGAGCCGGATCATTTCGGGCCTTGGCATGGTTTCCCCCATTTCTCGTTTGGTGATGGTTTAGGCGAAAGACACCCGCAACGTATTCTATGCCCGTCGCCCGGTTTCGCGCCAACGCCCTTGCGCGCCGCGCGCCGGCATAACCGACCCGCCCCCGCAGCCGAATGTTCCATATCGTCCTGTTTCAGCCGGAGATCCCGCCCAATACCGGCAACATCATCCGCCTGTGCGCCAACACCGGGGCAAGGCTCCACCTGGTCGGGCCGCTGGGCTTTTCCCTGGACCACCGGCAACTGCGGCGGGCGGGGCTGGACTATCACGAGTACGCCGCCGTGCAGGTGCACGAAGACTGGCGGGCATGCCTGGGCGCCCTGGCGGGCCGGCGGCTGTTCGCCCTGACCACCCGCGGCACCACGGGGCATTCCGAGCCGGTCTACCGGGAGGGGGACGGCTTCGTGTTCGGACCGGAGAGCCGCGGGCTGCCGGCGGAAATACTGGACCCGTTCCCCGCCGAGCGGCGCCTGCGGCTGCCCATGGTGCCGCAAAGCCGCAGCCTGAATCTGTCCAACGCGGCGGCGGTCACGGTGTACGAGGCCTGGCGGCAGATCGGATTCAAGGGCGGGGAGGGCTAGCTCTCGGCCTTCGGCTCCCGGTTGAGCAGTTCCTCCACCGCCGCCTTGGGCGGCAGCCCCTCGTACAGCACGCGGCACACGGCGCGGGTAATGGGCATCTCCACTTGCAGCCGGCGGGCCAGTTTGTCCACCTCGCGGGCGGTGGCCACCCCTTCGGCGACATGGCCCAGCTCCCGCAGGATCTTTTCCAGGCCCTCGCCCCGGCCGAGCTTGAGCCCCACGGTACGGTTGCGTGAGAGGTCGCCGGTGCAGGTGAGGATCAGGTCGCCCACCCCGGAAAGGCCGAAGAAGGTCTCGTGGCGCCCCCCCAGCTCGACCCCGAGGCGGGTGATCTCGGCCAGGCCGCGGGTGATCAGGGCGGCCCGGGCGTTGTGGCCGAAGCCCATGCCGTCGGAGATGCCGGCGGCGATCGCCATCACGTTCTTGACCGCCCCGCCCACCTCCACGCCCACCACGTCGGTGCTGGAATAGACCCGGAACCGGGTGGCGTTGAGTTGCGCCGCCAGGTGCTGGGCGAAGGCCTCGTCGCGGGAGGCCAGGGTCACCGCCGTGGGCAGTCCCGCCGCCACCTCCGCGGCGAAACTGGGGCCCGAAAGGACGCCGCAAGGCGGAGCGGCCGGCATTTCCTCGGCGACCACCTGGTGGGGCATCTCCATGGTCCCAGACTCGAACCCCTTGCAGGCCCACACCAGGGGAACCCCGGCTCCGGAGGCGGCGATCTCCCGCGCCAGTTGCCGCAGGCCCGAGGTGGGCACCACCGCCAGGGCGAGGTCGGCCCCCAGCAGCGCCCCGGCGAGGTCGGCTCCCAGCCCGACCGCCGGAGGCAGGCCGAAACCGGGCAAGTAGCGCGCGTTGCTGCGGGTTTCGGCCATTTCGGCCAGTTGCGCCGGGCTGCGCGTCCACAGCGTGACGCGATGGCCGGCGGACAGGCTGACGGCCAGCGCCGTGCCCCAGGCGCCGGCGCCTAGGATGGCGATCCGCATGGCGTCTCCCGGGGCAGCCGCCGCGTCATGCGCCCCACACCTGGGTGACCAGGACATAGCCGATCTGGCCGTCGCGGTGCTTCACCTTGACCCAGCCGGTGCCCGTGGTTTCGAGGAATTCCAGGGCCACGTCCCGTTCCGCGCGGAACAGCACCGGGGACCCGGCATCGGGCGCCTGGCGGATATCGGCAAGGGGAACGGTGACGATGACCGTGCGGGTGTCGCTCAGCTGCTTTTTCTCCACCCACGCCAGTTCGCCGCTCACGTCCCGCACCTTGTCCCAGCCTTCCAGGCTGACCACCACTTCCACCGGATAGTAGCGGCTCACGATGTACAGGGGGCTTGCCTTGAGGGACGGCGCGTCGTACAGCACGGTGCCGTTGGCGGCGACGGAATGGAATTCGAGGGCCTGAGCGGCCGGAGCGAACACGGCCCCGAGCAGCGCCAGGGCCAGCCCCGCCCACAGCTTCGGGCATCTGTCCGCGAAAGGAGCGGAGCGGATGGGGCGGGCGGCGATCACGAGGGGTTCCGCTTTGGCGCCCGGCGCGGGCTAGTGGGTGGTGGCCGGGGCGACCTGGGCTTGCTGCGCCTGCTGTTGCTGCTGGTAGAGGGCCTCGAAGTTCATCGGATTCAGCAGCACCGGGGGAAATCCGGCCCGGGTCACCGCGTCGGACACCACCTCGCGCACGTAGGGAAACAGGATGTTGGGGCAGGCGATGCCCAGGATGGGATCGATCTCTTCCTGGGCGACGTTGCGGATCTGGAAGATGCCGGCCTGGGTCGCTTCCACCAGGAACATGGTCTTGTCGTTCAATTTGGCGGTGATGGTCACGGTCAGCACGGTTTCGAAGACGCCCTCGTCCACCGCGCCGCCCTTGGTATGCAACTGCACGTCGATCTGCGGGCTCTCCCGTTCCAGGAAGATCTGCGGGGCATTGGGGATCTCCAGGGAGAGATCCTTCAAATAAATCTTCTCGATGGAAAAAACGGGCTGTTGTTCGCTCATGATCGGTTCCTGAAATATGGTAAGGGGATTCCTGGCCGGTACGGCATTCGCTTCACTTGGCCAGCAGCGGATCCAGCTTGCCGGCGCGGTCGAGGGCGGAGAGATCGTCGAACCCGCCCACGTGATAGTCGTCGATGTAGATCTGGGGCACGGTACGGCGCCCGGTCTTCGTGGTCATTTCCTCAAGCCTGGGTGGGTCCAGGTCCACCCGGATCTTGTCGATCCGGCTGACCCCCTTGCCTTGCAGCAGGCGTTCCGCCATCACGCAGTAGGGACATACCCCGGTACAGTACATGCTTACTTTAGCCATTGAAGTCACCTTTCCGCAATCGGGTCCTTGAATCCTATTTTTCCAGCGGCATGCTGGACTGCTCCCAGACCAGCATGCCGCCCTTGAGATTATACACCTCGGCAAATCCTTCCTTGCCCAGCAGGCCGCAGGCCCGGGCCGAACGCGCCCCGCTGCGGCAGCTTACCACGATGGGACGATTCCTGTATTTCTCCAGTTCCCTGGTGCGGGCGGCCAACTGCCCGAGGGGGACATGCCTGGCGTTGGGGATGTGCCCGGCGGAGAATTCCTTGTCCTCCCGCACGTCCAGCACCAGGGCGTCGCGGTGGTTGATGAGCTGGGTCGCTTCCAGCACCCCCACTTCCTTGACGCCGAACAGGCCGCGCCCCAGGCTTTGCCAGACCAGCATGGAACCGCTGGCCAGCGCCAGAATGATCAGCCACAGGTTATTCTGAACGAACTGCAATTTCACGCTCCTTCAATTTCGTTTCCGCGTAGCCCGCCAGCGGCGCAAACGGCGCTCCGTACTGCCGCTGCAGCCGCTCCAGGGCGGCCGCAGCGTCCTTCAGTCCCCGGGGGTAGGCGGCCGCCGCCAGCCGCAACTGCCCCATGGCCGCCCCCCCCTCTCCGTTCAGCGCCAGCAGCATGGCCTGCCGATAGGCCACTTCCGCAGTCGGGGCAAACCGCATGACCCCGCCGTTAAGCCCCAGCTTGTCGGCCAGATGGTCCTTGTCCAGGGTGATTGCGCCGGTAAACACGAGGTCGATGTAAGGGGCAAGCAGGGAGTCGCGCCGGATGTCCAGCAGCGACTGGATGCCGCGTTGGGCGGCCTGACCTTCGGAGGCGTAATGATACCGCTTATGCAGCAATCGTTCCATGGTGCCATAGCTGTGCAGCAGATTCAGCGCGCTCAGCCAGCCCAGGACCAGCGCCGCTGCAAACGCGCCACGCCCGAGCCGGCCGAGCTTCAGGGGCAGCAGGCGGGCCTCCCCCATGCCCAGCAAAATCGCCGCGATGCCCAGGAAATCCGTGTACCACAGCGGATACTCCAGCATGCTGTGGATGCCCAGGACGGCCAGCAGGGAAAGCATCCACCAGCGGGCAAGGGACAGCCGCTCCCGGGCGGCGCCCATCGCCCACAGCAGGAGCCCGCCCGCCACCAGCAGGGCCGCCGGCAGGCCGAATTCCGCCAGCAGTTGCAATAGCAGGTTGTGGGCGTTGTTGGCGAGGCCCTCCTGATACGGATCGGGCAGGGTCCCGCTCAGCAGGAAGCGGTGCCAGGCAAACTGCCCGAAGCCCACCCCGGTGAGGGGCGCCTGCAGGAACATGTGCCAGGCCTCGCGCCACAGCACCAGGCGGCTTCCCAGGCCGCTCGCCGGTTGGAACAGGCGCTCGGTGGGGCTGATCGCAACGACGGGGCCGGCCAGCCACGGCAGGTGGATCAGGTATTGCGCCAGCACGAACCCGGGCAGCAGGACCAGGGCGCCGATCGCCAGCCCGCGCCCGTCCCCCTGCCGCCGGCTGTACCAGAGCGACAAGACGGCCAGGGCGGCCAGATACAGCCAGGCGCTGCGCGACCCGGACAGCGCCAGCACGAACAGCAGCAACGCCCCGGCCGGCAGCGCCAGGACCAGGGACAGGCGGCGCCGCGCCGCCAGGAACAGCAGGGAGGCCAGGGCCTGGGCGGTGTAATCGGCGAAATGGTTGGGCTGGGCGGTGTTTGCGCTGACCTGCGCGCCCCGCTGGGCCGCGATCCAGGGATCCAGCAGGGTGTGGATCTGGTAGTGCTGCAAGATCGCCACCAGGGCACTCAGCAGCCCGCCCGCCAGCGCGCACCACGCCAGGACCGTGGCGGCGCCCTCCCATCCCGCCTCCCGGCGCAGCACGCTTCCCAGGACCATCAGGAAGGCCGCCCACAGCAGGTAAAGGCAGCCCAGGAAGGCCTGCTCCGCAAAGGCCACCTTGCCGAGCAGGAGCTGCAGCACCAGCAGGCCCGCGAGCCCCAGGGGAACGAGGGCGATGCGCGGCAGCGCCAGGTCGCGCCACAGGCGCCCCTGCAGCAAGAGGGTCAAAGCGGCCAGGCCCAGGCAAGCGCTGATCCATTCGCTGAAAAAACTGGTGATCGGGTAGTTGTGGTAAAAATTGAGGGGGGGCAGTACCCATATCAGCCCGGCCAGCCACAGGCCGACATGGGCGGGGCGTCTCAGCAAGATTCGCTGGTTTCCTTCAGACCGGCCTTCTTGAGGATGGTATCCAGGGGACAGAACTTGGTGAAGCCGCTCTGGAACAGGTTGAGCCCGACGAAGGCGGTGAACCACAGCCAGTTGTGGTTTTGGTAGATCGGGCTGCCCTCCACTCCCAGCCCCAGGGACAGCAGCACAAAGAAGCCCGCGACAATCCTCACCATGCGATTGATGGTCATGTGTTTCTCCTCAGTTGAAGTTCGATCCGCCCGTCAGCATGCCAAAAAACCGGGCCGTTGCCAAGCCGCGGCCCCACTCATGCCCGCCGCTGCCACAGGTAGTACAGCAGCGGGATCACCACCAGGGTGAGGGCGGTGGAGGCGAAGGTGCCGAAGATCAGGGAGACGGCCAGCCCTCCGAACACCGGATCCGTAATCATGATGGCCGACCCCAGGATAATGGCCAGGGCGGTGAGCAGGATGGGGCGGAACCGGATCGCCCCCGCCTGGATCACCGATTCCTCCAGGCTGCATCCCCGCGCCCGGTAATCCAGGATGAAGTCGATCAGCAGCAGGGAGTTGCGCACCACGATGCCGGCCAGGGCGATCACCCCGATCATGGAGGTGGCGGTGAAGGCCTGATGGGTGATCCAATGCCCCGGGAACACCCCCACCAGGGTCAGGGGGATCGCCCCCATCACGATGACCGGCATCATGAACGACCTGTAGTAGCCCACCAGCACCAGATAGATGAACACCAGGGCGACGACGAAGGCGCTGCCCAGGTCGCGGAACACGTCCAGGGTCAGCCGCATCTCCCCGCCCCACAGCAGGTGGTAGTGCACCACGTCGTCCGGCTGGGCGTCCCGGAATCCCAGGTTGCCGGTCTTGAAGCGCACCCGGCTCTCGGGCAGGGTCTTGCCGTCCAGCATCTTGTCCAGGGCCAGCACCGCGTACACCGGGCTGGAACGCAGCAGTTCCCCGCTTACCGACACCACGGGATGCTGGTCGCGGTCGAGGATGGGCTTGGTCAACACCACCCGCCGGATGGTGGCGATGGCGGACAGCGGCAGTTGCTGGCCCATGGCGTTGCCGATGCGCAGGGACAGGATCTGTTCCGGGGTCTGGCGCGCCTCCCGGGGCAGGCGCACGGTGATGTTGATGGGATCGCGGGCGTCGTCCACGTGCAGGGTGCCGATGGAGAAGCCGGATACGTAATCGTGCAGCAGTTTGGCCACCTGGGCCGGCGCCACCCCGGCCAGCAGCGCCTTCTCGGCGTCCACGTGCACCTGGTAGCTGTCCACCGCCGCGGTCACCGAATCGTCCACGTTGATCATGCCGTAGATCCGGCCGAACGCCCGGTCCACGTCGGCCGCGGCGGCGCGCAGCTTGTGATAGTCGGGACCGTAGAGCTCGGCCAGGATCTGGGCCTGCACCGGCGGCCCCGGGGGGGTCTCGTAGAGTTTGATCTTGGCCTGCGGGAACCGGGCGCGCACCGGCTGCAAGGTCTGGTCCAGCCGGCTCACGATCTCGTGGGAGCTCTCGCTGCGGTCGTGCTTGCTCACCAGGTTGACCCGCAACTGGGCCAAGTTGGTGCCGCGCTTGAGCAGGTCGCCGCGCACCAGGGCGGCGAAATCCACCGGCGCGGTCATCCCCAGGAAGGTCTGGTAGTCGGTGACGTAAGGGGTGCGCGCCAACACGTCGCCCACCGCCCGCGCCACCTCGTCGGTCCCCGCCAGGGAGGTGCCCGCCGGCGTGTCCACCTCCGTCAGGAAGGTGGCGGTGTTGTCGTTGGGCAGCATCTTGAGTTCCACCCCCAGCGGGCTCAGGGGGCCGTTCATCCCCTGCGGCCGGATGAATTGCCAGGCCGGTTGCAGCATCGCCAGCAACAGCAGCAGCAACACCGCGAGGAACAGCAGGTTGCGGCGTCCGCGGTGGCGGATGAGGGGGGTGAGCACCGCCACGTAAGCCCGGTGCAGCGGATCGTGGGGCATCGCGTCCTGCTCTTCCAGGGTGGGCGCCGCGGCCAGGCTGGCCAGGGCCTTGCCCTTGAGCCAGCGATGGGCGGCCCAGGGCACCACCATGTAGGCGATCACCAGGGAGGCGATCATGGCCACCGGGACATTGAACGGGATCGGGCGCATGAAGGGCCCCATCATGCCGGTGACGAAGGCCATCGGGATGAAGGCCAGAATCACCGCGATGGTGGCGATGTTGGTCGGGTTGCCGATCTCGTTGGTGGCCGCCACCAGGGCCTCCTTGAAGTTGCGGGCGCCGCCGTGGTGCAGGTGGCGGTGGATGTTCTCCACCACCACGATGGCCGCGTCCACCAGCAGGCCCAGGGACAGAATCAGGGCGAACAGGGTGATGCGGTTGATGGTCTGGCCGACGATCAGCCCCACCGTGAGCACCACGAACAGGATCAGCGGCACGGTCAGGGTGACGATGGCCGCCTCGCGCCAGCCCAGGAAGGCCACCAGAATCACCACCACCGAGAGGATGGCGATGCCCAAATGCTCCACCAGGGTATTCACCGCGTCGTTGGCCTTGGCGCCGTCGTCGCGGGTCACCGCCACCGCCACCCCCTGGGGAATGGCGTCCCGCTTCAGGCCATCCAGCTTGGCCAGCACCGCGTCCGCCACCACCACCGCGTTGGTGCCCGCCTTCTTGGCGATGGCGATGGTCACCGCCGGCGCCTCGCCGCGGAACGGGGCATTGACCGCGGCGGGGCCGTAGGCGAAGCGGGACGCCTCGTCGACCTCCGCCGGCCCGTCCTCGATGTCGGCCACGTCCTTGAGAAACACCGGCTTGCCGCGGGGGGCGCCGACCACGATCTTGCCCACCTCCCGGGCGTTCCCCAGATATCCGCTCAGGCGCAGGGGGTGATTGCCGCGGATGTCCACCAGGTCGCCGGCGGGCAGGGACACGTTGGCGCCCCGCAGCATCTGGTCCACCTGGTCCAGGGACAGGCCGGCGACCGAGAGCCTGCCGGGGTCGATCCACACGTTGACCGCCCGCGGCCTGCCCCCCACCAGTTGGGTGAAGGACACGCCGGGCACGTTGCGCAACTGCTCCAGCACCCGCTGCGCCACGTAATGCAACTGCTGGTCGTTCAGGCTGGGGGAACTCAGCGTGATGGCCATGATCGGCACGTCGTCCACGTTGATCGGCTTGACCATGGGCTGCATCGCCCCGGGCGGGATGCGGTCCATGTTCTGCATCAACTGGTTGTACAGCTTGACCAGGCTTTTCTCCTGGTCTTGCCCCACGTCGAACTGGACGGTGACCACGCCCACGTCGTTGGCGGCGTAGCCGTAGGTGTGCTTGACCCCGGACTGGGCGTTCATGATGGCCTCAAGGGGCTTGACCACCATGTTCTCCACCTCCTCGGCGGAGGCCCCCGGCTTGGCCACGATGATATTGGCCGCCGGCACCACGATCTGCGGGTTGTATTCCCGTGGCGTCACCAGCAGCGCCACCACGCCCACCAGGAAAATGGCGAGCATGACCATCGCGGTGATCTTGGACTCGAGGAAGCCCCGGGCCAGCTTGCCGGCGATGTTCAGGGACTGCTCCTGGGGATGGGACTCAGCCATGGGAGGTGCCCCCCGCCTGCACCTTGTCCCCCGACCGCAGTTCCCCTTCGCTGGAAATCACCACCCGTTCGCCCGGATTGAGTCCGGCCTGGATCTCCACCTGGCCGTCGGCCTCGGCGCCGGTGCGCACCATGCGGTAGCGGGCGACGCCTTGCCCGTCCACCACGAACACCCCGGTGATGCCCGCCCGCTGCAGCACCGCCGACTTGGGCACGCGCAGGCCGTCGCGGCTGCCCAGGGGGAAACTCACGCGGGCGAAGGTTCCGCTGCGCAGCCCGGCCAGCGGAGGCAGGTCGAGCTTGACGGTATAGGTATGGGTCACCGGATCGGCCGCCGGCACGATGCGCGCGACCCTGGCCTCCACCGGCTGCGGCTGGCCGTCCAGGCTCACCGGCACCGTGTCGCCCGGCTTGATGCGGGCGAAGGTCTCCCCGCTCACCGTGGTCTGCACCTGCAGGCGGCGGGGGTCCTCCAGCACCAGGACCGGCCGTCCCGGCGCGGCCAGGTCGCCGGCCGCCGCCATTTTCTGCAACACCACGCCGTCCAGGGGCGCACGCACCTCGGCGTAGCGCAACTGCGCCGTGGCGGTCGCCAGACCGGCCCGCGCCGCGGCCACCTGGCTCTGGGCGACGCGGTACTGGAGGGTCACCTTGTCGAACTGCTGCTTGGGGATCGACTCGTCCTTGTACAGGGCGCTGAAACGCTCGTAGTCGGCCTGGGCATCGGCCAGCGCCGCTTCCGCCTGGGCCAGCCCGGCCCGGGCCTGGTTCATCTGCCCCCGGATATCCGTGGGATCGATGGTGAACAGCAGTTGCCCGGCCTTCACCGCCTCGCCCTCCTGCACGTTCAGCTCGCGGATGTAGCCCATGAGCCGGGAAGCCACCTGCACCTGGTGCGCCGAAATCACCGTCCCCGGGTTCACGCTGGCCACGGGTATCCGGCTCAACCCGACCGTGGCCACCGCCGCGCGCACCGTGACCGCGGCGGACTGGGCCTGTTGCTCGGGCTCCCGCCCCTTGCAGCCCGCAAGTGCCAGGGCGGCCAGCCCCGCCGCCAGCAGCAGGCGCTTTCGGGGGAAAGCGATGGTTGTCCGATGCGTGCTCTTCATGTCTCTATCCCTCAAAACTGATCCGCCTCAAGCTGCCCCGCCGCCAAGCGCAGGGCGGCCCGCTGCACGGCCTCGTCGTAACGGGCCGCCACCAGATCGGCGCGCGCCTTGTCCAGTTGCGCCTGGGCCGCCAGCACCTCCACCATGGTAGCCACCCCGTTGGCATGGCGCGTGCTCACCAGCCGCTGGGCCTCCCCGGCCTGGCTCACCGCCAGCTCCCGCGCCGCCACCCGCCGCTGCGCCTCGGACGCCTTGCGCCAGGCATCCCTCACCTGGAACCGCACACCGTCCTCCGCCTGGCGCAACCGGGCCACCAGTTCACCGCGTCCGGCCTCGGCCCGGTCCACCGCGCCCCGGGTGCTGCCGGCGTCGAACAATTGCCAGGAGAGCACGCCGCCCACGGTGTAGGAAGGCGCGTCGAGCCCCAGGGTGCTCTTGTTCCAGTCTTGCCGCGCCATCAGGTTGAAATGGGGATAAGCCGCGGCACGGGCCACCTTGACCCCGGCCGCGGCTCCGTCCAGTTGCTGGCGCAGCGCCTGCACCCCGGGATTGCCGGCGACCGCCTGCGCCTGCAATTGGGCGACGCTGGCCTCGGGCAGGCCGGGCATGACCGGGGCGCCCACCGCCAGCGGCCGGTCGAGGGGCAAGCCCAGCAGCAGATGGAGTTGGTCCAGGGCCGTGGCCTCGCCGTTGCGCGCCTGTTCCAGTTGAACTTTCACGTTTTCCAGGTTGACCTGGGCGGTCAACACCTCGCTGCGCACCACCACCCCCTGCTTGAACAGGCTTTCCGTGGTCTTGAGGTAGGCCTCCGCCGCCGCCTGCGCCTGGGTCGCCACCTTCACGTAGGCTTGCGCCGCATGCACCCCCTCGTAGGCCTGCAGCACGTGGAAGATCAACTGCTGGCGCGCCATCGTGTCCCCGTGCTGGGCGGCGCGGACATAGGCCCGCGCCTGGTCCACGTAGCCTTGGATCATGCCGCCGTTGTAGACCGGGATCTGCAGCTCGAGACGGGTGTTGTAATTGGTGACCGCGTCGGGGTGGTTGAGATTGTAGGGCGCCACGCCGAGCACGTTGGGATTGGCCGGATTGAACTCACCCGCCCCGAAATCGCTGAAGGTGGCGTCACGCTGGGAGAGCTTGAGACCGAAGGCGTTCAGCGCATCGTCGCTGCGGGTCGCGGTGATTGAGGCGACCAGCTTGGGAAAACGGTTGCCGCCGGCCTGGCGCAGGGCCCCTTCCGCCTGCGCGATCTGCGCCTGACTGGCCTTGAGGTCCGGATTCTGCCGCAGCGCCATGTCCACGCACTGGCGAAACTCCAGCGTCTCCCCCAGGGCCGGCCCCGCAACGGCCAGAGCGACGCCCCCCCAAAGCAGGGCCGCCCGCCAACGGGTTACCGCCTTGCGCACATGCCTTTCCCGCCGGATCATGCAAACACCTCCACTGCCAAAAATTACCTTTTTATTAGTAAGGTTAGGACATTACGCTTGGGCAGCAGGCGCCACACCGTAGGCGTAGTATATTAGTGTATTATAATGTTCTCCATTTACACAACCGGGGCATTGCCGACATGCCTCGACGGCTCCGGCCGATCGGTTTTACAGTATAGGAGAGATTCGAGGGAAAAGACCGCCCCGGCGCGGACCCCGGGATACGGGGCAGCAGGGAAGGGGGCCGCTTCAGGGCATCCGCGGGCCCGACCCGACGTCCGTGACGGGCGTCTTCTAAGGCAGCGGGCCGGCTACTTGGCGAAGCCGCAAAATACGTCGCGCATCATGCTGATCAGCTTCAGGGTGCGGGTGTCCCCGACCCGGTAATAGACCCGGTTCGCATCCTTGCGCGTGCGCAGCACCCCTTTGTCCCGCAGGATCGCCAGGTGTTGCGAAATGTTGCTCTGGGAGGTGCCCACGCTGTCCACGATGTCCTGCACGCTCACCTCCCGGTCCCCCAGCACGCACAGTATCTTCAGCCGCAAGGGGTGAGACATGGCCTTCATGGCGCGCGAGGCCTGCTCGATGTGCTCATCCTTGTCGATTAGCTCAACCTGGTCGAAATTCATTTTATGTCTGCCGTCCCTTAAGAAGTTAAGCGATCCGGAAACCAGAAATTTTAGAATAGGTATAATGCGCTTGTTATTAATATATAATAAAATAATGCAATATTTAACACGTTTCTGCAAAAATAAATTCCGAACAATGAAGGTAAACCCGGTCCTGCTCATTATCCTCGACGGTTTCGGCTGCCGCCACAACGGTCATGACAACGCCATAGACGCGGCCAAAAAACCCTTCTGGGACCAGCTCTGGCAGCACTACCCCCATACCACCATCCACGCCTCCGAGGCCGCCGTCGGCCTGCCGGCGGGGCAGATGGGGAATTCGGAAGTGGGGCATTTGAACATCGGTGCGGGCCGGGTGGTGTACCAGGAATTCACCCGCATCAACCGCGCCATCCACAGCGGGCATTTTTTCACCAATCCGGCGCTGAAATCCGCGGTGGATACCGCGAAAAACAACGGAAAGGCCCTGCATATCATGGGCCTGTTGTCGGACGGCGGGGTTCACAGCCACGAATCCCATATCCACGCCATGCTGGAGATGGCGGCGCGCGCCCGGGTGCAAGATATCTATCTGCATGTCTTTCTGGACGGGCGCGACACCCCCCCCAAGAGCGCCGAGCCCTTCCTGATCAGACTGCAGGAGAAGTGCGACCGGCTGCACGCGGGACGGATCGCGTCGCTGGTGGGGCGCTATTACGCCATGGACCGGGACCATCGCTGGCAGCGCGTCAGGGAGGCCTACGATCTGCTCACCCAGGGCAAGGCCGGGTATCGGGCAAGGACCGCGCTCGAAGGGCTGCAAATGGCTTACCAGCGGGGGGAGACCGACGAGTTCATCAGGGCCACCGCCATCGTCCCAGAAGGGCAGCAGCCGGCGCGGATGGAAGACGGCGATACCGTCGTCTTCATGAATTTTCGCTCCGACCGTGCGCGCCAGATCTCCCGCACCTTCATCGATCCGCGCTTCGATGCCTTCGAGCGCGAGCACCTACCCAGGCTCGGCGTCTATTGCACCCTCACCGGCTACAGCGAGGATTTCGACGTGCCCGTAGCCTTCCCGCCGGAGCGCATCCGCAACAGCTTCGGGGAATATATCTCCAACCTGGGCTTGAAGCAGCTCAGGATCGCCGAGACCGAGAAATACCCGCACGTCACCTTTTTCTTCAACGGCGGCCAGGAGGTCGCCTACCCGGGCGAAGACCGCATCCTGGTGCCCTCACCCCATGTGGCCACCTACGACCTGCAGCCCGAGATGAGTGCGTTCGAGGTCACCGACAAGCTGGTGGCCGCCATCCGGAGCCGCAAATACGACGCGATCATCTGCAACTACGCCAATGCCGACATGGTCGGCCACACCGGGAACCTCGAGGCCGCCATCAAGGCCATCGAGACGGTGGATGCCTGCCTGGGGAAGGTGGTCACGGCGATGCGGGAAATCGGCGGGGAGATCCTGATCACCGCCGATCACGGAAACGCGGAGATGATGCGCGACGAGGCCACGCAGCAGGCGCACACCGCCCACACGCTGAATCTGGTGCCGCTGCTGTACGTCGGACGAAGGGCCCGCCTGGCGGAAACCGGGGCGCTCGAGGACGTGGCACCGACCCTGCTCAAGATCATGGGTCTCGACCAGCCGGTGGAAATGACCGGCCGGCCCTTGCTGGAATTCGAATAACGGTGGTAAGTTAAGGCGATACGGAAAATCGTCCGGCACAAACTCCCCGGCAGCCACAGCACGATCCTCCCGCTTTGGGGGAAAAGCAAACCAGCCATGCGCAGCGGATCACCGCCCCCCCTTTTGCCCGGCCTCACCCGGCACCTTGCCAAGATCGCCCTCGTCGGCGGCCTGCTCTGCGCATTCGCCATGCCGGCGGCCGCCGCCCCGAAGGCGGAACTGAGGGAGTTGCGCAGCCGGATCCAGTCCTTGCAAAAAAAACTGGACAGCACCCAGGCGAGCAGGACCGAGGCCGCCGACGCACTGAAGCAGTCGGAGCGGGCCATCAGCGACATCAACCGCCGCCTACATGGCCTCGATCAGCAACAGAACGGGGTAAGGCAGGCCCTGGGGCGGTTGCAGCAGCAGCGCGGCCGCACCCGGCAGGACATCGAAGCACAGCAAACGCGGCTTGGCGCCCTGCTGTATCAGCAGTACCTGCACCCGGAGGGGGACTACCTCTCCCTGCTGCTGAACCGCCAGGACCCCAACCGCATCGCGCGGGAACTGCAATACTACGGTTACATCTCCCGCGCCCGCGCCGCCCTCATCACGGAACTGGGCCGGAACCTGCGGCAATTGCAGGGGCTCACCGACGACACCCGGCGCAAGGATGACGAACTGGCGCGCATCAGGAACCAGCAGGCCGAGCAGAAGGTGAAATTGCAACAACAGCAGGATTCCCGCAAAGAGGCGCTGGCCCGCCTATCCCGCCAGGTCGACAGCCAGCGCCAGCAGATCGGCCGCCTGCAGCGCAACGAGAAGCGCCTGACCGCGCTGGTGGAGCGGCTGGGCAGGCTTGCAGCGAAGAAGCGGCCGCGGAGCGGGTTACATAACCGCCAGTTGCCCGAGGCGTCACTTTCCGGCATTTCCTTCCCGAGGCTGAAAGGCAAGCTGCATCTGCCGGTGGTCGGGGAACTTGTCAGCCGCTTCGGCAGTCCACGGCAAGATACGGGAATTCCGTGGAAGGGCCTTTTCATCAGGGCCCGCGCCGGCCAGCCGGTCAAGGCCATCGCCAGCGGCCGGGTGGTCTTCGCCGACTGGCTGCGGGGATTCGGCAATCTGCTCATCCTGGACCATGGCGATGGCTACATGAGCCTGTATGCCGACAACGAATCGCTGTACAAACAGGTGGGCGACGAAGTGCGCGCCGGGGACACCATCGCCACCGTGGGAAACAGCGGCGGCAATCTCGAATCCGGTTTATACTTCGAGCTGCGTTATCAGAGCAAACCGTTCGATCCGCTGACCTGGATGACGCTGAAATAATCCGGGCCGAGCCGGGAGTGGCTTGAAATCGGCCGGCCCGACCGCATATAGTGGGAACCTTGCCGGCCCGAATGCCGGAGGCGCGAAATTAAGGAGATCAGGTGATGCGCGGTAAGTTGCAAAAACTCGGCCTGCTTACGCTAGGCATAGCCCTAGGCGTAATGCTCAGCCTCAACTATTCGGCCGAGGCCGACAGGGAGGCCGCGGCGCCGCTGCCTGTCGACGAGCTGCGCGCATTTACCGAGGTATTCGGCAAGATCAAGAGCGACTATGTGGAGCCGGTGAGCGACAAGAAGCTCATCGATTCGGCCATCAACGGCATGCTGTCCGGCCTTGATCCGCACTCGGCCTATCTCGACGCCGATGCCTTCAAGGACCTCCAGGTGGGCACCAGAGGCGAGTTCGGCGGCTTGGGAATCGAGGTCACCACGGAGGACGGTTTCGTCAAAGTGGTGTCCCCCATCGAGGACACCCCCGCCTTCCGCGCCGGAATCAAGACCGGCGACCTCATCATCAAGCTGGACGATACGCCGGTCAAGGGCATGTCCTTGAACGAAGCGGTAAAACGCATGCGCGGCAAACCCGATACCCGCCTCACCCTGACCATTCTGCGCAAGGGCGAGGCCAAGCCCCTGGTCGTCACCCTGACCCGTGCCGTCATCCAGATCAAGAGCGTGAAATACCAGCTCGTCGAGCCGGGCTACGGCTATGCCCGCATTACCCAGTTCCAGGAGCACACGGGCGCCGACCTGGCGAAAGCCATCGAAACGCTTTACAAGGAAAACAAGGGCCCCCTGAAAGGCCTGGTGCTCGACCTGCGCAACGACCCGGGCGGATTGTTGAACGCTGCCGTGGGCGTATCCTCGGCGTTCCTGCCGGCCCACTCGCTGGTGGTCTACACCGACGGGCGCGCCGAGGACTCCAAGATGAAGTTCACCGCCGACAAGGAGGATTACCTGCGCGGCGACGAGAGCGACTACCTGGAGCACCTGCCGCCGCAGATCAAGACCGTGCCCATGATCGTGCTGGTCAACGGCGGCACCGCCTCCGCGTCGGAAATCGTGTCGGGCGCCCTGCAGGACCACAAACGGGCGGTCATCATGGGCACCCAGAGCTTCGGCAAGGGCTCGGTGCAGACCATCCTGCCGCTGGGCAACGGCACCGCCATCAAGCTCACCACGGCCCTCTACTATACCCCCAACGGTCGTTCCATCCAGGCCAAGGGGATCACGCCGGACATCGTGGTGGAAGAAGCCACCCTGAGTGCTGCGGCGGACGACTCGCCCCTGAGTCTGCGTGAAGCGGACCTGGATCACCACCTGCTCAATGGGCAGAAGGGCACCAAAAAGCCCGCGCCCCTCAAACTGCCCGCGCCGGCACCCCAGGGCAAGGGGCCCAAGGATGGGTCTGTCGTTTCCAAGGACGACTATCAGTTGAACCAGGCGCTCACCCTGCTGAAAGGCCTGCAGATCTTCGAGCACCGATAAGCCGCGGCGCGCGGAGGGATTCGCAACGGCCCGGTCTTGGGATTATACTGGGATGCTTCAAGGGGCGCCCGCCGTTCTTGACGTTGCACCCGGCGGGCACCGGGTGCCCGCCCTGCTCCCAAACCGTTGCGCCGCAATCGGGGGCCCAGCATGTTGCCGACCGACTTACGCAAGAGCAGGGAAATATGCTTCAGTTGCCTGCCGCCGGGCCAGGCCGATCGCGCCGTCCAGTTGCTGGGCGGCCTGGATGACCTGGATCTGCGCGCCGGTCCGCACGGGAATAGCCTGGTGGTCAGCTACAACCTGCTCGACTATACCCTGCAGGGGCTGGAAAACGCCCTGATCGCCCAGCGCTTCCACCTGGAAAATTCGCTGCTGCAAAAGCTCAGGCGGGCCCTGGTGTATTATTGCGAGGAGGTGCAGCGGGCCAACCTGAAGGCCCCGGAACGTCAGCAGAAGGCCCGCCGGATCTTCGTCCAGGCCTACGAGCATCACCTCCACGGCGACCACGACGACACCCCGGAAGAGTGGCGCGAATACAAGTAGACCGGCCCCGGTCAGCGCCGTTTTGCGGCAAGATCCGCTGGCCGAGGCCGGACGGCACCCTCCCCCCGCACACCCGAACCCGATGAACGACAACCAGCTTCTGCGCTACAGCCGCCATATCCTGCTGCCGCAAATCGGCGTGGAAGGGCAGGAGCGGCTGATGCATTCCCATGCCCTCATCGTCGGCGCCGGCGGCCTGGGCTCACCCGCCGCGCTGTACCTGGCGGCAAGCGGGATCGGGCGCATCACCATCTGCGACGGGGACGCGGTGGACCTCACCAACCTGCAGCGCCAGATCGTCCACCGCACCGATTCCGTCGGCCTCAACAAGGCGGCCTCCGCCCGCCATACCCTCGCGGGCCTCAACCCGGAGGTTTCCGTGGAGGCCGTCCCCTCGCGCCTGGGCGGCGAGGAATTGCTGCAGCGGGTAGCCGCGGCGGATGTGGTGCTGGACGCGAGCGACAACTTCGCCACCCGCCACGCCGTCAACCGCGCCTGCGTGAGCAGCCGCAAACCCCTGGTCTCCGGCGCCGCGGTGCGTTTCGACGGCCAACTGGCGGTGTTCGACCTGCGCGAAGAAGCAAGCCCTTGCTACCACTGCCTGTTCCCGGAGCAAGGTGAACCGGACGAGACGCGCTGCGCCGAGAACGGGGTGTTTTCCCCCCTGGTCGGGATCATCGGCACGGTCCAGGCGGCCGAGGCCATCAAGGCTCTGCTGGGGATCGGGCAGACATTGAACGGTCGTTTGCTGCTGCTGGATGCGCTGGACATGGAGTGGCGCTCGATCGCACTCGCCAAGGACCCCGGCTGCCCGGTATGCAGCCACCGGGCAAGGGGTGGCCTTCAGGAGGCGACTAGCCCGCCAACTTGAATTGCCCTACCAGCCGCTGCAGTTCCCCCGCAGTGGCGGCCAGGCTGTCCGCCGCGGCGCCCACATGGCGGATACTGGCGGCATTCTCTTCGGTGAGGCCGGATATCTTTTCCATGCCCACGGCCGTTTCCGTGCTGGCCGCCTTCTGCTCGTTGGTCGCGGCGGCGATGTCCTGGGCCAGCTTGTTGACTTCCGTTGCCGCCGCCGCGATCTCCCGCAATATGTCACGTGTTTTCAGGGTGAGTTCCGACTCCTCCCTCACCTCCTGCCGTACCTGCCGCATCGCCGTCACCGCCATGCCGGTCTTGCTGTGGATCACCTCCACCACCTGCGCGATGTCCGTGGTACTGGAGGAAGTCCGCTCGGCCAGCTTTCTCACCTCGTCCGCCACCACCGCGAAGCCGCGCCCCTGTTCCCCGGCGCGCGCCGCCTCGATCGCCGCGTTGAGGGCCAGCAGGTTGGTCTGGTCGGCGATTTCCTTGATGACCCGCGTGACCTCGCCGATCCTCTCGATCGCGCCGCTCAGTTCCTCGATGGTGGCGCCGGAGGACTCCACGCTGGTGACGATGCGCTGGCTGGATTGCACCTCCCTGGTCATGTTTTCGTTGCCGCTCGCGGCGATGTCCTGGGTCTTGGCGCTCGCCTCGGCCACCCGGCTGGCACCGGACGCCACCTCCGCGATGGACACGGTGACTTCTTCGATCGCGGCGCTGATCTGCATGATGCGCTCCGTCTGACTCTCCGCCCTGGCGCTCACCTGGGCTGCCTCGGCGGACAGGCCGGACGAAGAGGAGGCGACGTCGTTCGAGGCCCGGCTGACGCCGCCGATGATCTGCAGCAGGTGCTGGTTCATGTCCTTGAGTGCCAGCAACAGGGTGGCCAGCTCGTCGCCACCCCTCACCTCGATGCTGCCGGACAGATCGCCCCGTGCGATCTTTCTCGCCACCCCGACCGCACGGTTCAGGGGCTGCGTGATGCTGCGGGTGATGAAATAGGCGATTCCCGCCCCCAGCGCCATCGCCGCCGCCCACAGGGCGATCATGAATATCAGCGCCCCGTGGTAGGCCTGGGCCGCTCCCTGCGCCGAGACCTCGACCACTCGCTGCCGACGCTTGAGCATCCCGTCAAGTTGCGACAGCAGTTCCAACTGGCCCGGCCGGATCTGCTCCCGCATCACCTTGGCGGCATTGGCCGGGTCGCCGCTCAGGGAAAAATCCACCGCCTGATCCACCATGCCCTGGACCCGATCCTCCAGTTGCGCCAGTTGTACCAACTGCCCCTTGTCCCGGGAACCGGCGACCAGCTTGTCGAGCGCGGCCGCGCTCGACCGGTAACGGGCGCGCGCCTCCTTCATGAACTTGAGTTCGGTCTTGATGAAGGAGACGTCCTGCTGCAGGATGATGTCCCGCAGGGCCACCGACTGCTGCCGCACCGCATCGCGCATGGCGTTGACATGGGCGACCTGGGCGAAATCCCGCTGGACCAGGTGGTCCAGGTTCCGCTGCAGCAGGGATAGGCGGCTCAGACCGATGGCGGCAAGGGCCGTCATCAGCAGCAGCAGCATGCCGAAGCCGACGCCGAGACGGGCCCCGACCTTAAGGGAAGAGAGCGGATTCATGGCTTGCTCCGACGAAATTCAAGCGAGAGGCCGGGCCGGGGCCCGGCCGGGAAGGATGGTCACTGGACTTGCACCGCGGAATGGATCACGCCGACGGGCTTTCCTCCGTCCAGCACGGGGGCCGCGATCTGCACGCTGTTGCGCTGGGTGGTGGGATCGGGCTTCATCTCGCCGGCGGCCCAGGGCTCGCCCTTCATCCCGTTGACGAAGGGCGGCTTGGTGCCGTTGTTGTAAAGCAGCGGCTTGGCGCTGGAACTGGCGGCGACTAGGTTGCCCTTGGCGTCCCGGATGTTGAGCTTGCCCAGGTTCTTGTCCTGTTCCCACTTGCTCACCAGCTTGCCTGCCGGGCTGGTCTGAAAGGCCGCGACCACCGGGTCCTTGTCGCCCAGCTCGATCCATTTGCTATTGCTCATGCCGGGCAAGGGGCCTTTCGCGTTGGCCTCCCTGACCGCGTTCACGATGATCGGATCGGCCGCCCACTTCACCAGCTTCTCCTTGTACTTGTCCACCTTGGCCTGCACCTCCTTCGGCATCGGGGCGGCCTTTGCGGGCGGAACGACGAGATAGGCGGCGGCGATTCCAAACAAGCCGAACGCGAGATACGGAACAAGCCGTTGCCTTATTGCCCTTGTTTTCATGGATATTCCCTTCCTGATATCACGTGACGAAATGTGGGCGTCCGGGGAGACTCGGCACACAAGGCCTGTCCGCGGGCAGCCCGACATCCTAAGATATCGTCCAGCGGCGGAAACTCTTTAAGGAAATCGGGAGGGAACGTCAGCAAGCCAGCAGCAGCTTCTTCTGCTCCTCCCAGTGCTCCATGGGCGGGCGCCGGAAGCCGCTCTTGGCAAACTGGTGCCAGCGCCCGACGACCAGGCAGAATAGCTTGTTGGCCTGGGCGCTGGCGTCGGTCTGCGGCGCGATCTCGTTCTGGCTTGCGGCGATCCGCAGGCTCTGCCTCAGGGTCGCCTCCAGCCGGTCGTGCAACTGGTTCACCCGCGCCTGCAGGCGCTCGTCCTCGTTCACCAGGGCGTCCCCGATCAGGACCCGGGTCATGCCCGGGTTCTTTTGGGCAAACCCCAGCAGCAAGGCCATGATGGCCTCCACCTGCTGCACCCCGCTTTGCTCTTCGCTGGTGATCTTGTTGATGAGCCCGAACAGCGTCTGCTCGATGAATTCGATCAGCCCCTCGAACATCTGCGCCTTGCTGGCGAAGTGGCGGTAGAGCGCGGCCTCGGACACGCCCAGTCTGGCCGCGAGGGCGGCGGTGGTGATCTTCTCGCCCCGGGGCTGCTGCAACATCTCCGCCAGGGTTTGCAAGATCTGTAGTTTTCTCTCGCCCGGTTTTGCCGCCATGGAAACTCCTATCGGGTAAATGGAATCTTGCGGATTTTAACCCGAAAACCCCCGCAACCGGTGTAGCTCGCGGGACAGGCGCAGCACCGAGGGCACGGCCACGTCGACATAGCTCGGGCGCTTGTCCGCCGGACCCACCCAAACGGTGCCCATGCCCAAGCGCTTCGCCGTTCTGAGATTTTGCAGGGAATCCTCCACCATGATGCAGCGCCGCGAATCGAGCCGCTTGCGCCGGAAAATCCGGTAGAACCCGTAGCTGTCGGGCTTGGGTCGAAACCTGGCATGCTCGATGGTGAATATATCCTCGAACAGGTCGGCAATTTTCAAGATCTCCAGCACTGCCCGGGAGTAGTGCGCCGGGGCGTTGGAAAACACCACCTTGCGCCCGGGCAGACGCGCCAGGGCGTGGCGCAGCCCCCTGCGCCGCAGCACCATGGCGTCGAGCGAGGGGAACTGGTGGGTGTGCCACAGGAAATGCCGCGGGTCGGTGCCATGGTGCCTGATTAGCCCGGTCAGAGTCGCGCCGTAGCGCTGCCAGTAGCGCATGCGCAGGCGGTCGGCGCCGGCCTGGTCCAGCCCCAGGTGGGCCTGCAGATACGCGGTCATGGAACGGTTGAAGTGCGGAAAGATGTGCCGGTCGGCATCGTGCAGGGTGTTGTCCAGGTCGAACAGCCAAACCCTCGCAGACCGCCCCCCCTGGGCCACCCTATTGGCCCTGGATCAGGGTGCCCACCCCCTGATCGGTGAGAATCTCCAGCAGCAGGGCGTGCTGCACCCGGCCGTCGATGATGTGGCAGGTCTTGACCCCGTGCTTGACCGCCTCCAGCGCGCAGCGCACCTTGGGCAGCATGCCGCCGGCGATGGTGCCGTCGGCGATCAACTGGTCCACCCGGGCCGCGCCGAGCCCGGTGAGCAGGCCGCCCTCCTTGTCCAGCACGCCGGTGGTGTTGGTGAGCAGGATCAGCTTTTCAGCGCCCAGGGTTTCCGCCAGCTTGCCCGCCACCAGGTCGGCATTGATATTGTAGGCCGCGCCGTCCTCTCCCACCCCGATCGGGGCGATCACCGGGATGAAATCCCGGGTGTCCAGCAGTGTCACCAGTTCCGGGTCGATGCTCGCCACCTCTCCCACCTGCCCGATGTCCAGCCACTCGTCGCTCTTTTCCGCGTGCCTGAGCTTGAGCTTCTTGGCCCGGATCAGGCGCCCGTCCTTGCCCGACAGGCCCACCGCCCGCCCGCCGTGCTGGTTGATCAGGTTGACGATCTCCTTGTTGACCAGGCCCCCCAGCACCATCTCCACGATGTCCATGGTCTCCCGGTCGGTGACCCGCATGCCCTGGATGAATTCGCTCTGCTTGCCCACCCGCTTCAGCAGTTCGCCGATCTGGGGGCCGCCGCCGTGGACGATCACCGGGTTCATGCCCACCAGCTTGAGCAGCACCACGTCCCGCGCGAAACCCTGCTTCAGGGCCTCGTCGGTCATGGCGTTGCCGCCGTATTTGATCACGATGGTCTTGTCGAAGAAGCGCTGGATATAGGGCAGGGCCTCGGACAGGACCTGGGCCTTTTGCTGGGCGCTGGAGGAATCGATGGACATGGTTTGCCTTGGCTATGGGTGGGCTTCCGCGCCGCCCGGGGACTGGACAACGACCGCGTACATTTTACACCTGCGCGCCGGAGAAACAAAAACGACGCTGCAGGGCCGCCTCCGGATGACGCAGTGCCTGGGAACGCACTGGCTGCGCCGGGGTTTGGGGGATACCGGTTATGAAGACGCGCAAGGAAGTCGACCGGCTGGTATCGGGATCGCCAAGGCCGGCTTCGTGCCGGATCGGAAAGAAGGGGAAACCGCGATTGCCCCTGGCTAAGGGCTCGTTAACGAGCCCTTAGTGCTGATGCCCCCCCATATCGCCCATGCCTTCCATCCCCTTCATCCCGTCCGCGGGCTTCCGCTCGTCCGCCGCGTCTTTCACCACGGCCGTGACTCGGATTTGGCTCCTGGCGCCGTCCACCCGCTCCACCGTTAGTGTCAGGGGCACCTTTTCCCCGGCCTTCAGCGGCTTCTTCAGGTCGATCAGCATGATATGGTAGCCGCCCGGCGCGAGCCGGATCGTCTGCTTGGCGGGCAGATCCAGCGCCTCCATGCGGCGCATCTCCATGACCCCATCGCGCATGGTCATGGAGTGGATTTCCACCACCCCTGCGGCCGGGCTGCGCGCCTCCACCAGTTTGGCTGCGACCGGGCTGGTGATGTCCAGGTAGGCCGCCGCCACCTTCTGGCCGGGCACGGTGGCCCGGATCCACACGTTGGCCACGCCGATCCCGGCGCCCGCCGAGGCCGCCGCGGCGGTCAAGGCGAGGGCCGCCGCCAGTAAGGTACGCATCAGTTGTTTCATCGATTCCTCTCCTCCATCATTGAACCTAGAAACGGTAGTTGGACGGGTTGGAGTGTGCGGTTTTCAGGGCGCAGGGCAAGGCATGACGACGCGGAATGGTCGTTCCATTCCAAGGAGTTATAACGCAGCCATGCGCCCTGAAGTGGGGGTGGCAGGGATGGGCGATTTATCGCCCAACTCGCAAAACCGTGCAATCCAGCCCGTAGCGGGCTCACCAAATGGGTGAATCCTGAAATCATTGAAAACCACATTACAAGCATGTCGTTAAAACTTCAATGGAGCGGTCAACTGCCGTTTCTAGGTTGAAAACACGCTAGCGGCCGGGGACGGTCACCAGCGCCACCTTGGCCACCCCGGCCCGTTGCGCCGCCGCCAGCACCTGGGCGATCTGCCGGTAGCGCGTGCCCTCGTCGGCATGGAGCTGGATGCCCAGGTTGCGGTCTTTCGCC
The DNA here is from genome assembly GCA_021848325.1 of Pseudomonadota bacterium. GTDB lineage: Bacteria > Pseudomonadota > Gammaproteobacteria > Burkholderiales > JAJZUU01 > JAJZUU01. Next base: position 27,403 of record JAJZUU010000013.1, read on the forward strand.
AGCATCCGGCGCAGTTCCGCCTCCAGGGTGCCGGAGTGGACGAGCCGCCGCTCGATGAACACCGCTCCCTGGGCATCAATGGTAAGCTGGACCGTGCGCGCCGGGCTCACGGGGGCAGTGGCCGCCGTCTTCGGCAGGTTCACCCGCACCGCCTGCATGAGCAAGGGGGCGGTGACGATGAACACCACCAGCAGCACCAGCATCACGTCCACCAGGGGGGTGACGTTGATTTCGCTCATGGCCGCCGGTTCGGACTTGCCGTGCAACCCCATTCAGCCTTCCCCTTCCACCACAAAGCCGGCCTGCATCGCCAGGTGCAGGAAATCGGCGGCGAAGTCCTCCAACTCGGCCACGTACAGGCGCACCCGCCGCAGGCCGTAATTATAGGCCAGCACCGCCGGGATGGCGGTGGCGATGCCGACGGCGGTAGCGATCAGCGCCTCGCCCACCGGCCCGGCCACCACGTCCAGCCCGGCCGCGCCGCTAGCGCCGATGTTCTGCAGCGCGTGCATGATGCCCCACACCGTGCCGAACAGACCCACGAACGGCGCCGTGCTGCCGATGCTGGCCAGGACCATCAGCCCGCCCTCCAGCCGGTGCTGTTCCTTCTGCACCTGCTGCCGCAGGCTGCGCTCCAGGATGTCCTGCTTGTCGCCGCTGTGCTGCAGGCTGCGCTCGCCGCGCCGCTGCATCTCCCGCAGGCAGGCAAAGCCGGCGTGGCAAAGCCGCGCCAGGGGACCGTCGTGCCGGGCGGCGGCCGCTTCGGCCTCGAACAGCCCCTGCGCGCCCCAGAAGGCCTTGCCGAACCCGCCGTTTTGCCGGGCCAGCCGCCATTGCAGCCAGCCCTTGCGCACGATCACGGTCCAGGACACTACCGAAAAACCGGCCAGGACCCACAGGGTCGCCGCGACGACGGCGGAGGATAGGGCGAACATGGTCTACGCTCAGTCCTTAAGGTTGAAAACGATGGGCACATCCACCCATGCCGCCTCCGGCTCGCCGCCCCGCCTGCCGGGCACGAAGCGCCAATCCCTGACCGCCTCCAGGGCGGCCCGGTCGAGGATCCGGTAGCCGCTGCCGCTCTTCAGCTTGGCCTGCAGGCAGGTCCCGTCCGCGCCCACCCGGGCGCTCACCAGCACCTTGCCCTCCATCCCGTGGCGCCGGGCGAAGGCCGGATACTCGGGAGGCGGGTTGTGAAGATAGGCCGGCGCAAACTGCGGCGGCTCCCAGGCCGGAGGCGCAGGGGGACCCGCGGGGGCGGTCGGCGGCGGCCCGGGGACATCAGCCGCGGTCCCGGCGGAGGCTGGTGCCGGTTCCGGTGCCGGTTCCGGCGCAGGGGACGGAAGCGCGGCGGGCGCCGCGGCAACCCTCGGCCCGGCCTTCGCCAGCCGCGGCTGCGCCTGCGCCGCGGGCCCCGGGTGCTGCGGCCGGTGCGCCGCGACCCGCGGCTCGGGGGCCGGGGCAAGGGCGAGCAGGGAGACCTCCACCTGCGGCAGCGGCCTTGCATGCGGTTTTTCCGCAAGCCAGCGGGCGTAGCCCAGCCAAACGCCCGCGTGCAACAGAAGCACCAGCCCCAGCGCCGGCAGCCAGCCCGGGGACTCCCCGCCCGCCCCTTGGCGCCTTGTCACTCCGTTTCCGCCGAGCTTCCCCACACCCGCTAGCATACCATCGCCGCCGGGCCGGCGCACCGCCCTTACCGCCATTTGTGGCGCCACCAGCGCAACAGGCCGGTGATTGCCAGGACCAGCGCCGCCGCGGCGAACAGGTCGTTCATCCATTTCCACTGGGGGTGGATCAACAGGCCGCCGTGCAGGCCGTCAACCACGTAGAACCAGGCCACCCGGTCCGGCACCGGCGGCCGTGGCAGCGCCGGCCCGGCAAGGGAGGCCGGCATCACCTTGACGCCCTTGGCGCCGTTCCAGCCCCATCCGCCGCCGGGCAGGGCCGTGACGTCGGACGGCATGCCGCCCACGCGGCCCGCCGGCCGCCACGGCCCGCCGTCTTCGCTCACCAGGTTGGGGCTGCCCATGCCGCCGATGAACAGGGTGTTGCCGACCCGGCGCAGCATCCACACGAAGCCGGGGGTGGCCGCCTCCCGCGACCAGCTGCGGCCCCGGTCTGCCGAGGTGAACAAGCCGGAACGGGTGCCCAGGCTCAGCTTGTCCGGCTCGCCGGGATAGCCGGCGACGGCGTAGACCTCCCCCTGCCAGTCGCCCAGGCCGTAGACCGGGGGCTGCCACGGGCGCGCCACCGGCACCGAGCGCATCCAGGGCGCCAGGTCCGCGTCGTGGTCGATCAGCACCCCGGTGACGGCAAGATAGACGATGGGCAGCAGGCTCGCCAGTCCCACCGTCGGGCCATGCAGCCGGAACAGCCAGCGCACCGCCCGTCCCTTGCTGCGGGCGTCCACCGGGTTGCCGCGGCGGCGCAGCCGCTTCCAGCGGCGGGGCAGCCACCAGTAGCACAGGCCGGTCAGGGGCAGGATCACCAGGGCCAGGGCGGCGGCGTCGTTCAGCAGCAGGGACGCCTGCCCGGGAAACAGCCCGCGACCGAAGTGCAGGTCGTGCACCAGGCGGGACAGGTCGATACGCTGCGGCAAGGTGCCCGGATCGGGGCGGGCCAGATCGAACCAGGCAAGGCGTGCGGGGTGTTCGGTGTCCAGGCGGAACACTCGGCTGCGGGCGGCCACCCCCAGCAGTTCGCCGGGATCTCCGCCTCGGGTCAGGCCGTTGACCGGCTCCCCCGCCAAGCCGTAGCGGTCGAAATGGGCGCCGCCGTCGGCCGAAACCCAGACCCCGTCGTCCGTGCCCAGCCACGGCCTTTGCCAGCCCAGCCGGGGATCGGGTTCGATGGCCAGCACCTGGAACTGGCCGGCGTATCCCGCGAAGCGCGGGCGCGACCAGGAACGCCCGCCGTCCCGGCTCAGCCACAGGCCCCGCGGCCCCCCGGCCAGCCTGTGGGCGGGCTGTTGCGGGTCGACCTGGTACAGCCTTGCCCGGTGGTCGGCGTCCTTGCGGGCGATGGCCGGCGGCAGCCAGCGGACGGGCAGCCCTTCCTGCCACAGCCAGCGCCAGTCGCGATGGTCCAGCACGAAGCCGGTCGCCCCCAGCACGGCCAGCCACAGGGCGGCAAACAGCCCTCCCCACTTGTGAACCTTGTGCAGGGTCCAGGTGCGTTTTTTCGATTCCGGCCGGTGGCGGCTAGAACCGGACATCCATCTCACCGTACCAGGCCCTGCCCTGGGGTATGTTGTAGGAACCCTGGTAATAGTCGCGGTCCAGCAGGTTGTCCAGCGCCAGGGACAGGGCGACGGCCTTGCTGACCTGGTAGGCCGCCTTGGCGTTCACCACGAAGTAGGGGTCGTAGGAGCCGAACACCCCGTCCACGGTGTCCAGGTTCTGGTCGTTGCCGTAGACCTTGCCCACGTAGTGCCCCGTCAGGGAGCCGCTCCACGGCCCCCTCTTGCCCTCCATCCCGACGTTCAGCATGTTGCGCGGGGTCCCGGTCATGCGCTTGCCTTCGGTGGCGGGGTTGGCCGGGTTGCTGGTGATCCTGGCGTCGTTGTAGGTGTAGTTGACGAAGGCGCTGAGGCCGCCGGCGAAGGCACGGCGCAGTTCCAGCTCGATCCCCCGGACCAGGGCCGCCCCGGCGTTGGCGACGCTCTGGGTGGTGGCGTCCTCGGTACGGTAGATCAGGTCATGCAGCCGGTTCTCGTAATAGGTCGCGCGCAGCAGGGTCGCGCCGAACCGCTGCTCCGCGCCCGCCTCCCACGAGGTGACCGTCTCCGGCTTCAGGTCGGGATTGGGGATGTACGTCTTGCCGGAGGCGGGCGTCCACCAGCCGAAGGTGTCCCGCAGGTTGGGGGCGTGGAACGCGGTGCCGACCGAGGCGCGCAGGGTGGTGCTCGGGGCCGGGCGGTACACCAGGGAGGCCTTGGGGCTGAAGTGGGTCTGGCTGCGGCTGGCGTAGTCGTTGCGGTAGGCGGGCGCCTTCAACTGCTCGATGAAGCCGTCGCTGGACCAGGCGTCGTAGCGCCCCCCTAGGTAGGCGGTGAGCCGTTGGGAGAGATAGAACTCGTCCTGCAGGAACAGGGCGTAGGTGCGATCCTCCCCGGCGGTCCGGTTCTGGGTGACGCCGGTGTCGTCCACGTTGCGCCAGTCGCTGACGGCGTAGGTGTAGGTCTCGATCTTGCGCTTCCCGGCGGAGACGCCCGCCACCAGGAAATGGCGCTCGGCGATCGGCAGGCTCAGTTGGAGCGAGCCGGAAAGCTCGCTGTTGGGCCGGTGCAGGCGGCTGCCCGGCCCGCCCCCGTCGTAGGTCGCCCCGGACCAGGGGATCACGTAGTCGTAAGTGGGGATGTCCAGGTAGCTGAACTCGGCCTTGAGGGAGGCGCCGTGTCCCAAGGGGGTGTTGTATTCCAGGCCGTAGCGGTTTTGCACCTTGGGATTGGGGCCCTGCAGGAACAGGGACTGGCTGAGGGCCAGGTTGTCGCCGCTGCCGCTCAGGGTGACGTTGCCGGAACTCACCGGATTGCCGGCGGCGTCCCGCAAATAGGAGTGGAATCGGTCCCAGCCCTTGTCGTAGGTGAAGCGGGAGGCGGAAAATGAGAGCCTCGCCTGGTGCGGAAGGTCCAGATAGAGATTCAGGCCGACATTGCGCGAGTCCCACGGGGTCCGCCCCTTGTCGCCGATGAGGTAGGCCGGGTTGCCGTAGGGATCGGTGGTCGCCTGCCCGCCGCTGACCGGGGTCCCGCCGGGACCGGACGGGGCGCGCACCACTTGGCTCTCCACATAGCCGTCGCTTTGCTGGTAGCCGTAATTGAACATCAGGCCCAAGGCGGAAATGCGGTTCTGGTACACGAAGGTGCCGCTTTTCAGGCCGCCCGTGCCGTAGCCGACCTTGGCCAGGGCTTCCCGCCGGGCAGGGACCTTGGTGATGATGTTGATCACCCCGCCCATGGCGCTGCCGCCGTACAGGGAGGAGAATGGGCCGGGCACCACCTCGATCCGGTCTATGGTTTCCGGCGGCACGGACTCCCAGGTCACGGCGCCGATATAGGGGTCGTTCAGGGGCTGGCCGTTCACCAGCACCAGGGTGCGGGAATAGTCCGGGATGCCGCGCAGCATCACGTTGGTGCTCATCACGCTGGGCTCGTGGCCGCCGGTGCGGGTGGCATAGACCCCGGGCAGGTAGGTCAGCGCCTCGTCCGCGGAGTGGACGTTCATGTCCTGGATATCACCGGCGGTGACCACGCTGACCGCGGCGGGGGCATCGGCGGAGCTCACCTCGGTTTTGGTGGCGGTGACCACCACCTCCCCCAGCTTGGTCGCGCCTTGTTGGTCGGCGCAGGCCCAGCGCGGGGCGGTCAGGACCGCCGCGGCCAGCAGCAGCACAGGATAATCGCGGCATCGCATGAAATATTCTCTCCCTGGAACAGACCCGCTGTTGTAATCGCCCACTCACTGACCGGGCGGCCAGCGATGTAAAATAGAGGGATGCGGCGCGGTCTGGACGCCGCCGTGGCGAATCAGGAAGGATGATAAGATGATTCATGGGCAGGGTGAATGCGTCACAGGGACGCGCGACAATTTGTCGCAGCGACGGCGGGGGATCCCCTCTTGAACGCTGAGCGGCCGGCCGCCGCCCCGTCCGGGAATCTGCGCCGCCTGGTGCTGCTGCGGGACATCGAAATCGCCGGCCAGACCCTGGTGCTGGCGGCGGCAAGCCTGCTGCTGCAAATGCCGTTGCCGCTGGTGCCGCTGGCGTCGATCATCGGGGCGCTGGCGCTGCTCAACCTGCTCACCTGGCTGCGCACCAGGCGGCCGTGGCCGGTGACCGACGGGGAGTTGTTCGCACAGCTGCTGGCGGACGTGCTGGCGCTGGCCGGGCTGCTGTATTTCAGCGGGGGTTCCACCAACCCCTTCGTTTCCATGTTTCTGCTGCCCCTCACCCTGGCGGCCACCATTCTGCCTTGGCGCTACACCTGGCTGGTGGCCGTGGCGGCCGTGGCTTGTTACACCCTGCTGTTGTTCCGTTATGCCCCCCTGCCCCCGCCCGGTCCGGGGGACCTGTTCCCGGGCGGGCTGTGCAGCATAGGGGGCGCTTCGCGGATACAGCCGGGGTACGGCACGGATTTCAGTCTGCACATAGTGGGGATGTGGTTCAACTTCCTGTTGAGCGCGGTGTTGATCGCCTTGTTCGTGGTCAAGATGGCCGCCTCCATCAGGGAGCGCGACCGGCTGCTGGCATCGGCCCGGGAAGAGACCCTGCGCAACGAGCGGGTAGTGGCCCTGGGCACCCTGGCCGCGGGTGCCGCCCACGAACTGGGCACTCCCCTTTCCACCATGGCGGTGGTGGTCAACGAGTTGCAACTGGACTGCGCGGGACACCCCGGGCTCTCCGAAGACCTTCGCACCCTGCGCGACCAGGTGGACCACTGCAAGCGCATCCTGTCCGGCCTGCTGGCGACGGCGGGCCAGGCGAGGGGGGAAGGGGGGACAAGCCGGCCGCTGGACGCCTATCTCGCAGAACTGCTGGACAAGTGGCAACTGATGCGCCCGGGAGTAACCGTGAGCGCCACCTGGGAGGGGGAGACCCCGGCCCCCGCGGTGATCGCGGAGCAGACCCTGAGCCAGGCCCTGATGAATCTGCTGAACAACGCGGCGGACGCCTCTCCGGACAGGGTCGAGGTGCGCGGGCGCTGGGACCGGCGGCAACTGGCCATCGAGATTCTCGACCGGGGCCCCGGCCTGACCCCGGAGGCGGCGGGCAACGCCGGCAAGGCGTTTTTCACCACCAAGCCGGCGGGCCACGGCATCGGCATCGGGCTGTTCCTGGCCAACGCCACCATCGAGCGCTTTGGCGGCACCGTGCAATTGTTCAACCGCGACGGCGGCGGCGCCTGCACCCGGGTCACCCTGCCCCTGGTGCGCCTGGCCACCGGGGGGGAGGCATGACGGCGGGCGGCGGGAGCGGGGAGGACTTGCCCAGCCTGCTGCTGGTGGACGACGACCCGACCTTCTGCCGCGTGCTGTCGAGGGCCCTGGCGAGGCGGGGGTTCGCTGTAAGCACGGCCCACGGCGTGCAGGAGGCGCTGCTGGCGGCCGAGGCGAACCCGCCGGAGTACGCGGTGATCGACCTGAAGATGCCCGGTCCGTCCGGGCTGGCCCTGCTGCAACGGCTGAAGGAACTGGACGACGCGACCCGCATCGTGGTGCTCACCGGCTACGCCAGCATCGCCACGGCGGTGGAGGCGATCAAATTGGGCGCCACCCACTACCTGGCGAAACCGGCCGACGCCGATCAGGTGGCAGCCGCACTGCAACGGCGCGCCGGGGATGTCGACACCCCCCTGACCCCCACGCCCCTCACCGTGGACCGGCTGGAATGGGAGCATATCCAGAAGGTGTTGGCGGAAAACCAGGGGAACATCTCGGCCACCGCCCGCGCGCTGAAGATGCACCGGCGCACCCTGCAGCGCAAGCTGGCCAAGCGGCCGGTCAGGGAATAGAAATAACGGCTACAGCACGTAGCGCGCCAGGTCGTCGCTCTTGGCCAGGCCTTCCAGCCGGCCGTCCACGTAAGCGCCGTCGATCACCATGGTCTCGTTCGCGTGCCGCCCCGCGTCGAAGGAAATCTCCTCCAGCAACCGCTCCATCACGGTGTAGAGCCTGCGCGCGCCGATGTTCTCGGTCCGCTCGTTCACCTCGAAGGCGATTTCCGCCAGTCGCTTGATCCCCTCCGGCCCGAACTCCAGGTGTACGCCCTCGGTCTCCAGCAAGGCCTGGTATTGCCGGGTCAGGCAGGCATCGGTGTTGGTGAGAATCTGCTGGAAATCGGAGACGCCGAGCGACTCCAGCTCCACCCGGATCGGGAAACGGCCCTGCAGCTCCGGGATCAGGTCGGACGGCTTGGCCAAGTGGAACGCGCCGCTGGCGATGAACAGGATATGGTCGGTCTTGATCATGCCGTATTTGGTGGAAACCGTGGTCCCCTCCACCAGGGGCAGCAGGTCCCGCTGCACGCCCTGGCGCGAGACATCGCCCCCCGCGCTCTCCGAGCGGCTGGTGATCTTGTCGATCTCGTCCAGAAACACGATGCCGTTCTGCTCCACGTTGTCCAGCGCCCGGATCTTGAGGTCCTCCTCGTTGATCAGCTTGGCCGCCTCCTCCTCGGTCAAGAGCTTAATGGCCTCGCGGATCTTCAGCTTGCGCTCCCGCTTGCGCGCGCCCCCCAGGTTCTGGAACATGCCCTGTATCTGGGAGGTGAGGTCCTCCATCCCGGGCGGCGCAAAGATCTCCATGTGCGCCTGGGGCGCCGTCAGCTCCACTTCGATCTCGCGCTCGTCCAACTGGCCCTCCCGCAGCATCTTGCGGAATCTCTGCCGGGTCGCGCCCTCCTGGGTTCCCTCCCCCGTGACTGCGGCCACCGGAAAAGGCTCCCGGGCGGACGGCAGGAGGGCGTCCAGGATCCTGTCCTCAGCCGCTTCCTCGGCCCGGAACTGCACCTTCCGAGCCTCTTCCTCGCGCATTTGCTTGATCGCCATCTCCGCCAGATCGCGCACGATGGAGTCCACGTCCCGCCCCACATAGCCCACTTCCGTGAACTTGGTGGCCTCGATCTTGATGAACGGGGCGTTGGCCAGCTTCGCCAGGCGCCGCGCGATCTCGGTCTTGCCGACGCCGGTGGGACCGATCATCAGGATGTTCTTGGGGGTGATCTCGTGGCGCAACGGCTCCGCCACCTGGCGCCGCCGCCAGCGGTTGCGCAGGGCGATGGCCACGGCGCGCTTGGCCGCGTGCTGGCCGATGATGTGCTTGTCCAGCTCGTGGACGATTTCCTGGGGTGACATCTCCGACATCTTGATTGGCTTTCAGTAAGGGAGCGCCGGATGCTCCGTCAGGGGAGCACCTCGATCACGTGTTGCTGGTTGGTGTAGATGCACAGGTTGGCGGCGATGGTAAGGGATTGCTTGACGACCTCCGCGGCGGACATCTCGGTGTGATCCAGCAGCGCGCGGGCGGCGCTCTGGGCATAGGGACCGCCGCTGCCGATGGCCAGCAGGCCGTCTTCCGGTTCCAGCACGTCGCCGTTTCCGGTAATGATCAGCGAGGTCTCCCGGTCCGCCACCGCCAGCATCGCTTCCAGCCGGCGCAACATGCGGTCGGTGCGCCAGTCCTTGGCCAGTTCCACCGCGGAGCGCAACAGATGTCCCTGGTGTTTTTCCAGCTTGGCCTCGAAGCGCTCGAACAGGGTGAAGGCATCCGCCGTGCCGCCGGCAAAACCGGCCAGGATCCGGTCGTGAAACAGGCGGCGCACCTTGCGCGCCGAGGACTTCACCACGATGTTGCCCAGGGTGACCTGGCCATCCCCGCCCAGCGCCACCTGGTTGCCGCGGCGCACGGACAGGATGGTGGTGCCGCGAAATTGTTCCATAACCGGTTTCCTATCGAGACTCGAACCCAGAAGACTTAACGCGATGGGCGTATTCTACTACACTGCGGGCGCCACGGGGTCGGCTCTCCCCGGGGCCTCAGCGCCACTTTTTCCGCTCCAGGGTGGCGAACTGCTCTATCCCCATGACGCTGAACAGGGCAGCCACCATTTCGTTGGCCCCCTGAATACGGACCCGCTTGCCGCCGGCATTGAGCTGCATCAGGGCGTTCAGAAAATTTCCCACGCAGCCGAAGTCCACCCGCGGCACCTGCGACAGGTCGAGGCGGACCTCCCCATGCGCCGCGGCATACTGGGCAAGCCCCCGCAATATCTGCTCGCTGTTGCCGGAAATCACGCCCGTCACCCGATACGCCTCCGCGTCCGGGGATGCCTCCCCGTTCTGGGCCTGCAACGGGCCGTGCTGCGCCTGGGCCGAGTGGGGCGACCGCTCCCAGGAAGGGGGCGATATCTCCAGGGTCACCGCGTAGTCTATGGCCAGTTCCTCGAACTCGGTCCGCATCCCGAGAATCTGGTAGAGTTCCAGCAACAGCAGCCAGTGGCTGGGCGCCTGCGCCCCCCGGATCGCTTCCTTGAGCAGTCCCACCGGATTTCCGGTTCCGCCCAACTGGACCTTGACTCCGCTCTTTTTCAGCCCTTGCAACAGGTCCAGCAGCAGTTCGCTGCCGGAGGCCTCCATGCCCGTTATCTTGGACAGGTCCAGGCGCAGGCCGCCGCCTTCCCCGGCCGCCTGCCGCAGTCGCTGGAATGTCGGCGCATCGTCCGCGGACAACACCCCCCGGGGAGCGAACTCCGCCGCCCCCCGGACAGCGGCGGGGCCGTTTGCTTCGGCGCCGCCGCCGGCCGTCTCCGGCCACGCCGGGGCGGAGCGCTCGAACTGCACCACGAATTCCAGCGCCAGTTCCTCGAACGACTGCCTTTCCCCCCCCAACTGATACAGCTCGAACAGCATCAGCCAGGGCCTGGGATCGTTGCGGCAGGGGGCTTCGCGGGTGCACTGGATCAGGGTGGCCAGCGCCTGCTCGACCCGATCGTTGGCGTACAGTACGGCCGCCTCCTCCTCAGCCGAAGACCCGTCGGAGAAAGCCTCGGCGGCGATCTCTTCGACTTCGATAGCCGCCGGGGACACGCTGGTGGGCGGGACGAATTCCGCCGGCGCGGCGCGGCCGCCGGCGACATCCACCGCCGCAGGCGGTTTGGGCCCGCTCTTACGGAAAAAGGGAAAGACCACTATTATCGCCTCGTCTCCAAAATACCCTTCACAGCATAGGGCCAAATCTCCCGCGCTTCAACAGTGCTCACTCGGCCCCCAGGGCAATCGCACTATCTTGGAGCAAAAACTGGCACAGAAGATTCTCTGGCAAGGGTTTTCCCCAAGGAGGTCCGCCGATGCTGCCGAATCCCAAGCCCTAATTTTGACAAAGTACCCGATCCCCGCCGGGAAACGGAGAACAAGCTGCACGCCTTGTCGGACATTCTGAGCGTAGCCTTGTGCGCCATTCTGTCGGGGATGAATGACTGGGAAGCGGTGGTGGAATTTTGGCATGCCAAGAAAGATTGGCTACGGCAATTTTTGCCGCTGGCGAACGGCATTCCCTCGCACGACACCTTGGCCGCGTGTTCTCGCTGATCGATCCGGCTGCCTTCGAGGCGGCGCTGCTTCATCGCCTCGCTGCCCGCCGAGGCACAACGGATTGGCCATGTCATCCGTGCCCACTGGGGAATCGAGAATTCGTTGCACTGGGTGCTGGACATGGCTTTTAACGAGGATCAGTCACACGCCCGAACAGGCCATGCCGCCGAGAATCTCGCCATCATCCGTCGCTTCGCCCCGAATCTCTTGCGCCAAGCCAAGGACTCCGGGCTCGGCGTCAAGAACAAACGCCTGCGCGCCGCTTATGACGATAACTTCCGGGCCTCCGTCCTGCAGTTCGCGCCGGTTTTTATAGTGCGATTGCCCTGCGGGGTCACTCCGGCGGGCGGTGCCTGCCCACGCTGATCCGGTTGGCCTGAAAGCCCTCGCCGGCCGGTTCCTCCAGGAACACCACCTCCTCGCCTACCGCGAGTTGATCGAATTCGGGGTGAACCACGTTGTAACGGTGAAAGTAGAGCTCCCGCCCTTCGGGCGTTTCGATGAATCCGTAACCCTCCTCCGGGAACAACCGCGCGACGCGGCCGTGCAACTCCATCTCGTGCGCCTTCACCTCCCCGCGTTGGCGCCGCCCATAGTCCTCCAGCCGGCGTTTCGCATGATCGAAGGCGTCGCGAATGGCCACGTAGACGTCCTCGGCCCGGTCGCGGTTGACCACCACCTCGCCCCCCGGCACGGTGAGGTCAATGCGCACGTTGTACAGCTTGCCCTGGTGGTGGTGCCTCTGGATCATGCCCACCACCACGCGGCAGCCCATGATCTTGTCGTAGAACACCTCCAGTTTTCCCGCCTTGTCGCGGACGTGGGCCTCCACGGCGTCCGAAGGGGGCACGTCGCGAAAGGTGATTTGAAGCGGTATCTGCATGATCGGCTGCTCCCTGCGCAAGGGCCCGGGCCCGGGTGGACGAATGGCGGCAACCCGCCTGCTTTCATATTAGCAACAAAATCCCGGCCGGGTGGAGTTTCGGGTTCGCGCGGCCGGCGCCTTAGGCGTCGAGAAACAATAATTTGGACATTTGCCGTGGCCCGGAGAGTTGCGGCGAATCCGCGCGTCTGCGGCGTTGCGAACCTTGCATCCATCGCGGATTCGCCGCAACAAATGTCCAAGTTATTATTTCTCGACGCCTTAGGGCTTCTTCTTGGCCCGGGGGTGGGCGGCGTCGTAGACCTTGGCCAGGTGCTGGAAGTCCAGGTGGGTATAGACCTGGGTGGTGGAGATGCTGGCATGGCCCAGCATCTCCTGCACCGCGCGCAGGTCCCCGCTGGACTGCAGCAGATGGGAGGCGAATGAGTGGCGCAGCACGTGGGGATGGACGTTGGCCGGGAGCCCCTGCTGCAGTGCCCAGCTTTTGAGGCGGTACTGAACCATGCGGGCGCTCAGGCGGCGCCCCAGCCGGCTGACGAACAGCGCGCCCTCTCCCTGCCGCGCCAGCTTGGCGCGTTCGGCGAGCCATGCCCGCAGCGCGTCGAGGGCGAAGCGGCCCACCGGCACGATGCGGGTCTTGTTGCCCTTGCCGGTGACCCGCACCATTCCTTCGGGGAAATCGACGTCGCCCGGATCGAGGGCCACCAGTTCGCCAAGCCGCAGGCCGGAGGAGTAGAACAACTCGAACATGGCCTTGTCCCGCAGCGCAAGCGGGTCTTGGGCGGGCCGCGCCAGCAACCGGCTGGCCCCGTCGGGGGACAGCGCCTGGGGCAGGTTCTTGGCCGCCTTCGGCGCACGCAACCCGACACAGGGGTTATGGCCGAAGCCGTGGTCGCGCCCGAGGTAATGAAAAAAGCCGCGCCACGCGCTCAACATGCGGGCCAGGCTCCTCCCGTTCAGCCCACTCCCGTGGCATTGAGCGATGAAGCGGCGGATCTGGTGGTCCTGCAATTGGTCGAGCGGGATGTCCGCCGCCAGTTGCAGCAATCGCTCCACGTCCCGCCGGTAGCTGTCGCAGGTAAGGGGGCTCAGGCGCCGTTCGTGGGCGAGATGGGAAAGATAGGCCGCCAGGAGTCCGCCGGAGTTTTCCACGGCTGCGCCGCCCGCCGGCCCTCAGCCCTCGCCCAGGTGGCGCATGAACGCCACGCTCACCAGTTCGCCCAGCCGCTTCAGGTACAGGGTGCCCATCTCCGGATAGAAGCGTTCGGCGTCTTCGCTGGCCAGCACCAGCAGGCCGAAGGTCTGCTCCGCCCGCAATGCCACCATGGCGAAGGACAGCAGCCGCTCGGCGTCCTCACCGAACAGGCTGGCGGTCTCGTACACGGCATGGGGGCCGCAGTAGGGGTTGGTGAGGTTTTCGGTAAAGACGCGCAGTTCCTTGCTGACCTCGGAGAACTCCGGCAGGTCCGGGCGTGCCGGCGCGCCGCCCCACAGCCGGAGCAGCGCATGGGGCACGGCGAAGTCCTCCCGCAGGTTGAAATAGACGGCGTGCATCAAAGCATCGAGGTTGCGCGCCATGAGCAGCGCCAGACTGACCCGGTGCACCTTGTCGCCGATGGCGTCGTTTTCTTCCCCGAACTGGATCAGTTCCGCCAGCTTGGACTCCAGCAGCCTGATCTTTTCCCGCAGCGCGAGGATCTGCCGCTCTCCGATGGAGATTGCGCGCCCCCCGTGGGGGTGGGGCAGGGAGACGTCGGCCAGCAACGGCGCGTTCTCCGCAAAGAACTCCGGATGGGCCTTCAGATATTCCGCTACGTCTTCTGATTTCATCGAGTTTCCTCATTGTTTAGATTCCGGGGGGAAGCCTCGCTCCCGGGCCCTCCCGGCAGTTCGATCTCGCCCTCGAACACGGTCACCGCGGGGCCGGTCATCCATACCGGCCGGCCTTCCCCTTCCCAGCCCACGGTAAGCTCGCCGCCGCGGGCGATCACCCTGACCTGGCGGTCCAGCAGGCCGCGCAGGATGCCGGCCACCACCGCGGCACAGGCGCCCGTGCCGCAGGCCAGGGTCTCCCCCGCGCCGCGTTCGTATACCCGCAGCTTGATGTGGCCGCGGTCCAGCACCTGCATATACCCCGCGTTGACCCGCTGGGGGAAACGCGGGTGGCGCTCGATCAGCGGTCCCTGGGTGGCGACCGGGGCGCTGTCCGCATCGTCCACCCGCTGCACTGCGTGGGGATTGCCCATGGACAGGACGCTGACCTCCACGAGTTCGCCCCCCACCTGCAGGGGATAGCTCAGGGCCCGCCGTTCCGCCACGAAGGGGATCTGCTCCGGCTCGAACCGGGGCGCCCCCATGTCCACCGTGACCTGGCCGTCCGCCTCCAGCCTGGGGGCGATGATCCCGCCCAGGGTCTCCACCCGGATCTCGCGCTTGTCGGTGAGCCCCTTGTCGTGCACGAAGCGCACGAAGCAGCGGGCGCCGTTGCCGCACTGCTGCACCTCGCCGCCGTCGGCGTTGAAGATCCGGTAGCGGAAATCCGCGTCCGGCCGGGTCGGCCGTTCCACCAGCAGGACCTGGTCGCAGCCGATGCCGAAATGGCGGTCGGCGATGAACGCGATCCGGGCCGGGTCGAGCGCCACCTGCTGGGTGATCCCGTCGAACACCACGAAGTCGTTGCCCAGCCCGTGCATCTTGGTGAACTTGAGCGCCATCAGCGGCAGAACGTCCGGTAGTCCCGGTAGATGCAGCGGTCCATGACCACGGTCATGCCGCCTCCCCGCGCCCGTTGCGCGGCCGGCTCGTTGACGATGCCCTCCTGGATCCAGAGGGCGGGAACCCCCAGGGCCAGGCACTGGTCCACGATGCCGTCGACGAACTCGGCGGCCCGGAACACGTCCACCAGGTCGATCGGCGGCGGCACGTCCTCCAGCCGGCCGTAGGCCTTCTGCCCCAGCACCTGCTCCACCTTGGGGCGCACCGGGACGATGTCGAAGCCGAAGCCCTGCATGGCCTTGGCCACAACATAGCTGGGCCGCGCCGGGTTGGGCGACAGCCCAACCACCGCGATGTTGCGCGTCCTTTTCAGCAGGGCGCAGATCTCTTCCGCAGACGGATTTCGAAACGTCATCGTGTCCCCCACACCAGCAGGTGCCGGTCGCTCACCGCCTCCACCAGCAGATGGCCGAGCCCCGCCGCCAGCAATTGCGCGCGCACCTCCGGCGGGCGGTAGGCCGCCAGCGGCGAATGGCGGAAGTCCCGGCGCAGGATCGGCGGGGCGTCCGCCGCGTGTCGGGCCACCAGTTCGTCCGCCGCCTCCGGCGAGACCGGGCGCAGCAGGTCCATCACCAGCAGCGCCGCCCCGGGCCGGGCCGCGTCGTTCACAGTCTGCCACAGCACCGCCGGGTCGTCGAGATGGTGCAGCAGGCTGTTGCTGATCATCCCGGCGAAGCCCGTGCCCACGGCCTGCCCCGGCGCGAGGTGGCGTTTCTCCAAGACGATCCTGTCTGCCGGGTCGGCCGCCGCCTGGGCCGGGTCGTCCCTCAGTTCGGGTTCGGGAATTCGCTCCATGGGCATCAGCGGTAAAACCGCTCCTCCCCCGGCGGCCGGGTCTTGAAACGCTTGTGCAGCCAGAAGTACTGCTCCGGCATCTCCAGCACCCGCTCCTCGATGAAGGCGTTCATGCGCCGGGTATCGTGTTCCACGCCCTCGCCGGGAAAGTCCTGCCAGGCCGGATAGAACCGCAGCAGGTAGCCCTCCCCCCCCGGCAACTGGCGGGTCACGCAGGGCACCACCGCCGCCCCCGTAGCCCGGGCGAGGCGGGACAGGGCGGTGATGGTGGCGGCGGGCACCCCGAAAAAAGGTACGAATATGGCGTCGCGGGGCCCGTAATCCATGTCCGGGAGATAGTAGAACGGCAGCCCCTCCCGCAGCGCCTTCACCACCGGGCGGATGCCGTCCTGGCGGGAAAGCAGGCGCGCGTTGCCGAAACGGGTCCTGCCGTGCAGCAGCACCGCATCGAACACGGGGTTCTTCTGGCGGCTGTAGATGGAGACCAGGGGATAGTCGCAGGTCAGCCGCACGCCCCCCATGTCCAACCCGACGAAGTGGGGCGCGAGCCAGATCACCGGGCGGTCCCCCACCGCCTGCCAGTGCTCCAGTCCCTCGACACGCACCAGCTTGCGGATGCGTGCCGCGGAAGACCACCACAGGATGCCGTGTTCCACGAAGGCCCGCCCGAAGGCGCGGAAGTGCCGCCGTACCAGACGCTCCCGCTCCCGGGGCGGCATGGCGGGGAAACACAGGACCAGGTTGGTGCGCGCCACCCGGCGCCGTTCCGCGCCCAGGACGTAGAACAGCATTCCCAACGCCCGGCCCAGCAGGGAGAGCAGGGGCAAGGGCAGGAAGTGGAGCAACCACAGGGCGGCAAGGCCGATTCGGGCAAGCATGGCGGAGCGGAAGCGAACGGTAAAAGCGCTATGGTACCAGGGGAGTCAAGTGGGCGGCGGCCCCGGTGGTGGGCCGGTGGGGGGTTCCACGCCGCGGGGCACCTTGTAGCGGTTGTAGCTCCACAGGTATTGCCCGGGGCAACGCCGCACCAGTTCCTCCACCGCCCGGTTGAGGAGGGCGGCGTCCCCCTGCTTGTCGCCGCTGAGGGCGCCGGGCATAGGCTCCAGCCACAGCCGGTAGCCCCTGCCCCACGGCAGGCGTTCCGCAAAGGCGAGCAGGACGGCGGCCCCGGTGGCCTGGTGCAGACTGCCCACCAGGGTCATGGTGTAGGCGGGTCGACCGAAGAAATCCGCCCAAACCCCTTCGCCGCGGTTGGGCACCTGGTCCGGCAGGACGCCTACTGCCTCGCCCCGTTTCAGGGCCGCCAGCAACGCCTTCACCCCCTTCAGACTGGTGGGTGCCAGGCTCACCTGTCCGCGTACCCGACCCGCCTGCATCAGCGGCTCCAGCCAGCGCAGCCGGGGCGGCCGGTAGAGCACGGTGATGGGGTGGCGGGCGGCGTAATACAGGCTGGCGATCTCGAAGCAGCCCTGGTGGGGCGTGAGGAAGACAATGCCGCGACCCCTTTCCAGGGCCGCCTCCACGTGCTCCCAGCCGCGGCACCCCCGCATCAGGCGCAGCACGCGCCGTTGCGGGCGCAGCCAGATCGGCAGCAACTCCGTCACGCTCTTGCCGGCCTCGGCCACCGCCCGGCGCAGCAGCCTGCGGCAGGCGCGGGCGTCGCCGCACAGCCCGCTGGCCGCCAGATTATCCTCCATGCGCCGGGCGTAGCGCCGGGAAGAGAGGAACGTGAGCCAGCCCAGGATGCCCCCCAGGGCATGGATCAGGCACAGCGGCAGGTAGGCGGGAAGGCTTAGCAGCCTCTTGATGAGACCCATTCGTGGTTATCGAAGCTTCTTGTGCGGAGGCGGAATGCCGTCCGGTTATTATCCCGGCTTTATCGAGTACGTAGGATACCCCACAGTATGCCCGCCGTGGCAACAACTGCCAAACGGCGGCGGTCCCGCGGACCGATCGAGGCTGTAACGCATGGTATGGAAAATGGGCTGATGAAAATCGGAGAGGCGGCGGCGCTGCTCGGGACGAGGCCTGCCGCGGCTGCCCGACCTTGGCGCTGCTGAATCAGGCGCCCCTGTTCGAGTTGATCTTGCAGCAGGAGCGCTAGCCCGGACGACCTTCCCCGGGCCGGACGGCCATCGCCGCGTCGTGCGAAAAACCCCTGTCGGGGTGCGCAAGAATCTGGTATCTTTAGCCGATTCCGTATACCCGAACAACCAAACACCCCAATGTCATGAACGAATTCCTTTTTACTTCAGAATCAGTTTCAGAAGGGCACCCGGACAAGGTCGCGGACCAGGTGTCCGACGCCATACTCGACGCCATCCTGACCCAGGACCCCCGTTCCCGGGTGGCCTGCGAAACCCTGGTGACCACCGGCCTGGTGGTGGTGGCGGGCGAGATCACCACCGGCGCCACGGTCGACTACAACCAGGTGGCACGGGAAACCATCAAACGCATCGGCTACGACAGCTCCGACATCGGCTTCGACTACCACACCTGCGCCGTGCTCACCACCTTCGGCCGGCAGTCCCAGGACATCGCCCAGGGCGTGAACGAGGGCGAAGGGATGGACCTGGAGCAAGGGGCCGGCGACCAGGGCCTGATGTTCGGCTACGCCTGCGAAGAGACCCCGTCCCTGATGCCCATGCCCATCTATTACGCACACCGGCTGGTGGAGCGCCAGGCGGAGCTGCGCAAGGACGGACGGCTGCCCTGGCTGCGCCCGGACGCCAAGTCCCAGGTGACCATCCGCTACGTGGACGGGGTGCCGCAGCACGTGGAAACGGTGGTCCTGTCCACCCAGCACCACCCGGACGTGTCCCACCCCCAGATCACCGAGGCGGTGATCGAGGAGATCGTCAAGCCGGTCATCCCGCCCCACATGCTGACTGCGGACACCCGCTTCTTCGTCAACCCCACCGGGCGCTTCGTCATCGGCGGGCCGATGGGCGACGCCGGGCTCACCGGGCGCAAGATCATCGTGGATACCTACGGCGGTGCCGCGCCCCACGGCGGCGGCGCCTTCTCCGGCAAGGACCCGACCAAGGTGGACCGCTCCGCGGCCTATGCCGCCCGCTACGTGGCCAAGAACATCGTCGCCGCCGGGATCGCCGGCCGCTGCCAGGTGCAGGTGGCCTACGCCATCGGCATCGCAAAGCCGGTCTCCCTGATGGTGAGCACCTTCGGCACCGGCAAGATCGGCGAGGACAAGATCGTCGGGCTGATCGAGCGGCACTTCGACCTGCGCCCCAAGGCCATCATCCAGTCCCTCAACCTGCTGCGGCCGATCTATACCCGGACCGCCAGCTACGGCCATTTCGGGCGGGACGAGCCGGAATTCACCTGGGAGGCCACCGACAAGGCGGAGGCCTTGCGGGCGGACGCCGGCATCTAGGAGCCTGTCGGACTTAAAGGAAATCGGCTGCAAATCCACCTGACCGGTCCATATTTCGCCGCTTTTTTGGTCAATAGAACGACTATTGACCTGCAAAATCGACAAAATCTGTCCTCGGCCAGCCGAATTTTCGCTTCGATTCTTCAAGTCCGACAGGCTCCTAGCTTCCAGGGTCCCGTTTTTCCCGTCCCGGCGCGCTGAGGGGCGCTGCAGCGAGCCCGCACCGGCTCGCCAGGCTCAGCCGCCGGGTTTCAACGTCACAACGGCGCTCGTTCTTTTTGTTTGGAGAACGTCACCATGAACGCTATGCTGAATGCCAATTTCACCGACTGCAAGGTCGCCGACCTTACCCTCGCCGAGTGGGGGCGCAAGGAAATCCAGATCGCCGAAACGGAGATGCCCGGCCTGATGGCCCTGCGGGAGGAATACGGCGCCCGCAAGCCCCTCAAGGGCGCCCGCATCTCCGGCAGCCTGCACATGACCATCCAGACCGCGGTGCTGATCGAGACCCTGGTGGATCTGGGCGCCGAGGTACGCTGGGCCTCCTGCAACATCTACTCCACCCAGGATCACGCCGCCGCCGCCATCGCCGCCCGCGGAATCCCGGTCTACGCCTGGAAGGGCGAGACCCTGGAGGAATACTGGTGGTGCACCGACAAGGCGCTCGCCTGGCCGGACGGCAAAGGCCCCAACATGCTGCTGGACGACGGCGGCGACGCCACCCTGCTGGTCCATAAGGGCCTGGAATTCGAGGCCAAGGGCGCGGTGCCCGAGGCGGAGGCCAAGGCCAGCGAGGAGTGGCGGGTGTTCCTGGGCCTGCTCAGGAACAGCCTGGCCGACTCCAAGGACAAATGGACCCGGATCGCCCAGGGCATCCGCGGCGTGACCGAGGAGACCACCACCGGGGTGCACCGCCTGTACCAGATGCAGGATCAGGGCGCGCTGCTGTTCCCGGCGATGAACGTCAACGACTCCGTCACCAAGAGCAAGTTCGACAACCTCTACGGCTGCCGCGAGTCCCTGATCGACGGCATCAAGCGTGCCACCGACGTGATGATCGCCGGCAAGATCTGCGTGGTGTGCGGCTACGGCGACGTGGGCAAGGGCTGCGCCCAGGCGTTCCGCGGCATGGGCGCCACAGTCTGGGTCACCGAGATCGACCCGATTTGCGCGCTGCAGGCGACCATGGAAGGCTACCGGGTAGTGACCATGGACCAGGCCGCGGACCAGGGCGACATCTTCGTCACCGCTACCGGCAACCTCAGCGTGATCGATCACGGGCACATGAAGCGCATGAAGCACGAGTCGATCGTGTGCAACATCGGCCACTTCGACTCCGAGATCGACATCGCCTCCCTGGAGCAATACCCATGGGAGGAAATCAAGCCCCAGGTGGACCACGTGATCTTCCCCGACGGCAAGAAGCTCATCGTCCTGGCCAAGGGCCGGCTGGTGAACCTGGGCTGCGCCACCGGCCACCCCAGCTTCGTCATGTCCGCCTCCTTCACCAACCAGGTGATGGCGCAGATGGAACTGTTCAACCGCACCGGCCAGTACGAGAAAAAGGTGTACGTCCTGCCCAAGCACCTGGACGAGAAGGTGGCAAGGCTGCATCTCAAGAAGATCGGGGCGCATCTCACTGAACTCAGCGACGAGCAGGCGGACTACATCGGCGTGAAGAAGGACGGCCCCTACAAGCCCGACCACTACCGCTACTGAGCCATTGCAACCAGGGCACCGCGGCGCCCGGCGCGCGTTTTCCTCCTTCCCGGCCCCTCTCCGAAAGGAAAGGGGTTTCCCCCCTTCTCCCCCGGGGAGAAGGGCCGGGGATGAGGGCCTGCGGCCCGGTGCCAGACTGCCGAATCCAGGTCGATATGAAATCCAGAAAAAAGCACCCGCGCACCTTCAGCTTCGAGTTCTTCCCGCCCAAGACCCCCCAAGGCGTCGAAAAACTGCGCGCCACCCGGCGCCAGCTCGCCCAGTTGCAGCCGAAGTTCTTTTCCGTCACCTACGGCGCCGGCGGCTCCACCCGCGACCGCACCCTGGAGACGGTGCTGGAGATCCAGGCGGAGGGCTACGACGCGGCCCCCCACCTGTCCTGCATCGGCTCCACCCGGGACGGCATCCTGGCCATCCTGGAGCAGTATCGGGAGCACGGCATCCGCCACGTCGTCGCCCTGCGCGGCGACCTGCCCTCGGGCACGGCGGACGTGGGCGAGTTCCGCTATGCCAACGAGCTGGTGGAATTCATCCGCGCCCAGACCGGCGACCACTTCCACATCGAGGTGGCGGCCTATCCCGAGTACCACCCCCAGGCCCGCTCCGCCCGGGACGACCTGCTCAACTTCAAGCGCAAGGTGGAGGCCGGGGCCGATTCCGCCATCACCCAGTACTTCTTCAACCCGGACGCCTACTTCAACTTCCTGGACGAGTGCGCGGGCCTGGGGCTGGACATCCCGGTGGTTCCGGGCATCATGCCGATCACCAATTTCAGCCAGTTGGCGCGCTTTTCCGATGCCTGCGGCGCGGAGATCCCGCGCTGGATGCGCCTCAAGCTGCAAAGCTACGGCGACGACATCGCCTCCATCCGCGCCTTCGGCCTGGACGCGATCACCGCCCTGTGCGACCGGCTGCTCACCCAGGGCGCGCCGGGGCTGCACTTCTACACCCTGAACCAGGCCGGGGCGGTGTCCACCATCTGGCAGCGGCTGGGGCTGTAGTTCTAGCCCGGGGCGAGCGGAGGGTCCCCGTCCGCCATCAGCGGCCTCATGGCGGAAAGCAGGCTGGCGAACAGCCGCGGGTTTTGCGCCTCCATGCCCGCCAGCACCTGCTTCATGTGCATGCGCTCGGTGGGCCCGGCGAAACAGGCCGGGCAGTTCTCGTGCACCACCGGCAACCCGGCGCTCCTGGCGAAGGCGGCGGCCTGCCGCTCCCGCACGTAGGCGAAGGGGCGGATCACCCGGATGTCGCCCGCGTCGTTGAGGTAATGGGCCTTCATGGTGCGCAGCTTGCCGCCGAAGAAGGCGCTCATCAGGAAGGTCTCCGCCAGGTCGTCCAGGTGCTGGGCCAGCGCCAGCACCTTGCAGCCCTGTTCCCGCGCCACCCGGTACAGGATGCCGCGCCGCATGCGGGAGCAATAGGCGCAGAACGAATCCCCCTGCATGGACCGGGCGGCCTGCTCCACGATGGGCTGGCTAACGTAGAAATACGGCACCCCCAGCTCCGCCAGGTAGGGCTTGAGGGGGGAAGGGTCGTAGTCCGGGGACTGGGGGTCCACGGTGGCCGCCGCCAGTTCGAAGCGGATCGGCGCGCGCTGCCTGAGGGCCAGCAGCGCGTGCAGCAGGGACAGGCTGTCCTTGCCCCCCGACAGCCCCAGCAGCACCCGGTCTCCGTCGCGGATCATGGCGTAGTCGCCGATCGCCCGCCCGGTCTTGGCGAGCAGGGCCTTGGGAGCCTTCACCATCGCCATGCCGCTACAGTTTCACGCTTCTGCCGCCGTCCACCGCCAGCACCTGGCCGGTGACGTAGGGGGCGTCGGCGATCAGGAAATGCACCGCGCGGGCGATGTCGTCCGGTCCCCCGGTGCGCTTGAGGATGGTGTGGGAGACGATGCGCTGGCGCGACACCTGGTCGAACATGGGGTCGTCCTCCGGCCACATGATGGGGCCGGGCGCCACCCCGTTGACCCGCACCTCCGGCCCCAGTTCCCGCGCCAGGGACTTGGTGAGGGACACCAGCCCCGCCTTGCCGGCGCTGTACACCACGTAACTCTTCATCGGGCGTTCGGCGTGGATGTCGGTGATGTTGACGATGCAGCCGCGGCGCTTCTTCAGTTCCGGCGCGGCCGCCTGGGACAGGAACAGGGGCGCCTTGAGGTTGGTGCCCATCAGGTCGTCCCAGTGGGCCTCGGTGATCTCCCCCACCATGGTGGGGAAAAAGCTGGAGGCGTTGTTGATCAGCACGTCCAGGCCGCCGAAGGTCTTGACCGCGCTGTGCACCAGGTTGGGCAGGCCGGCGACCTTGAGCAGATCCGCCTGCACCAGCGCCGCGGACTCCGGCCGCTGGTCGTTCAACTCGCCGGCGAGGGCGCGCGCCTCCCCCACTGAGGAGCGATAGTGGATCATCAGATTGGCGCCTTCGGCGTGCAGCCGCCTGCAGATCGCGGCCCCGACCCGCTTGGCGCCGCCGGTGATCAACACGGTTTTGCCCTGCATCGCGTTCTCCGTTATAGTGCCTCATCCCAGCGCGGCGCCAGCCGGGCGGCCAGCCGGCGACTCGGTCCGATTGTCCCGGAAATTCGTTAAATTTACCACACCCCCCATGGCGCCACTACCGGAACCCAGCCCCGACGCGCTGCACCACAGCCGCGAACTCGCCCGTCTGATCCACCGGGAGATCGCCGCCGCCGGCGGCTGGATCGCCTTCTCCCGCTACATGGAACTCGCCCTGTACGCCCCCGGCCTCGGATACTACAGCGCCGGCGCCGCCAAGTTCGGCGCCGCCGGGGACTTCGTCACCGCCCCGGAACTCTCCCCCCTGTTCGGCCGCACCCTGGCGCGCCAGGTGGCGCAGGTGCTGGAGCTTACCGGCGGCGAGGTGCTGGAGCTGGGGGCCGGCTCCGGGCGCCTCGCCCTGGACCTGCTGCGGGAGTTGGAAAGGCTCGGTACCCTGCCGGTCCGCTACCATATCCTGGAAGTGAGCGCAGACTTACGCGAACGGCAGCGCGCCCTCATCGGCGAAGCGGCCCCCCACTTGCTGGAACGGGTCGCCTGGCTGGACACCCTGCCCGCCTCCTTCACCGGGATCACCCTGGGCAACGAAGTGCTGGACGCCATGCCCGCCGCACTGGTCCGCTGGCGAGAGGACGCCGTTTACGAGCGCGGGGTGGCAAGCGCCGGCGACGAATTCCAATGGAGCGAGCGCCCGCTCGCGCCGGGCCCCTTGCTCGACGCGGCACGAGCCCTGAAACTCCCCGCGGGCTACCTGAGCGAAATCAACCTGGCCGCCGCCGCCCTGGTGGCCAGCCTGGCGCGGCGCCTGCAAAGTGGGGCGCTGC
Organism: Pseudomonadota bacterium; assembly: GCA_021848325.1. Classification (GTDB taxonomy): domain Bacteria; phylum Pseudomonadota; class Gammaproteobacteria; order Burkholderiales; family JAJZUU01; genus JAJZUU01. The sequence goes on from JAJZUU010000013.1 coordinate 51,392, forward strand.
TGCTGATCGACTACGGCTTCGGCGAGAGCGAGTACTACCACCCCCAGCGCAGCCAGGGCACCCTCATGTGCCACTACCGCCACCACGCCCACGCCGACCCGTTCTTCCTCCCCGGCCTGCAGGACATCACCGCCCACGCGGACTTCTCCCGCATCGCCCGGGCCGGGACCGCGGGTGGGCTGGAACTGCTAGGCTACGCCACCCAGGCCGCCTTCCTCATCAACTGCGGCATCACCCAACTCCTGAGTGAAACCCCGGTGGAGGATGTAAGCACTTACCTGCCCTTGACCAATCAGGCCCAAAGACTGCTAAGCCCCGCTGAGATGGGGGAACTGTTCAAGGTTATCGCCCTGGGAAAAGGGATCGATGAGCCGCTGGTGGGGTTTGCGGGGGGGATAGGCGGCATAGCCTGTAGGCCGCCGGGTTCGGAAAGCGTTTCGCGGGCTGGGACAGCGAAAGATAAGGTACAACTCCCCGAGCCGTCGGCCTCACCCCTTCCTCCGGGTGGCGCTTGCGATAAAACGAGATAAGGCGTTAAATCCGATTCAGGGAGGATTGTTCGGTCGGGATGTTGTCGTGCTTTACCCCGATCCGGGTGGGTAACTGTTTCGGCAGTTTTGGCTTGGTTTCCGGCGGGGGATGGGTGTGCCTAACTCCGGCGCTTAAAGTACCCGTTTGCAAATAATTATATATCGAAAAACAATGCGTTGCCAAATATGCGGACGGATTAGATCCGTTTTTGATCTAGAATAATGCGTCGTTTAGGATGTCTATTTCACGTTATGCGTTTTAAGGAGGCTCGGTGTCAAGAGAACAACTAGAAGAAAATCAGATCTGGGTATACGCTGTGGCCTTGGGCTTAGGGGCAGGGCTTGGGTTGTGGCGCCCGACTTTTGGTGAAAGCCTGGAGTTTTTGATCTCCCCAGTGCTTGCGGTGTTGCTGTACGGAATGTTTGCCCAGATTCCATTCCTTCATCTGCGCGAAGCGTTTGCCAACCGACGGTTTACCGCAGCGCTGCTTACGGTCAATTTTGTCGTTGTCCCCGTCTTGGTTTGGTTATTGTCGCGTCTTTTGCCTCAACACCCGCCGCTGCTACTCGGGGTATATCTCGTTCTGCTCACCCCTTGCATTGACTACGTCATCGTCTTTACCCACCTCGGTCGTGGAAATGCACGGCTTGTTCTTGCCTCCACACCTTTGTTGCTTCTCGCCCAGATGCTCCTGCTGCCCGTGTATCTGTGGCTTTTCATGGGCGAGCAGGCCGCACAGGTCATGAGTGCAGGGCCTTTTCTGGAGGCTTTTCTTGTGCTCATCGTTTTGCCTCTGAGCTTTGCCTTGGCGACCGAATTTTGGGCGAAGCGCCGCCGCAGCGGCGCAATCTGGCTTGAAGCAACCGCATGGCTTCCTGTGCCATTCATGGCGGCTATCCTGCTTCTCGTTGTTGCATCCCAAATTGGCAGAATCGAAGAGTCCCTCCCGCTGGTCAGCCAAGCTGTGCCGGTCTATGTTGCCTTCATGGCCATCATGCCTTTTCTCGCCCGCCTGACGGCGTGCGCGTTTCGCCTGGATACGCAGGCGGGAAGAGCGCTGATCTTCAGTGCGGGGACGCGCAATTCGTTGGTGGTGCTTCCGCTTGCTCTGGCTTTGCCAGACGCTTGGATTCTGGCGTCTGCCGTAATTGTGACCCAAACGCTGGTGGAACTGGTCGGCGAGTTGATTTACATACGCTTGGTGCCTTCGGTTATTTTCCGGGAGGCAAGGCACTGCCGCGCTACTTTGACGGATCGCTGAGCAACGCATAACAAATCGCTCAACTCGGACGTGCAAAAGCGCCGCTTCGCTCTGCTTTAGGGACTAAGGGGTCAGAGCCCTTTCGAATCCCCCACCGGGACTAAGGGGTCAGAGCCCTTTCGAATTCCCCACCACCCTTGGCCTTCCGCGTCGGTCGTGCCCCACTTTGCGCCCCAGTGCCTGCTCGATTTGCGCTCGGAATCGATCATTCCCCAGCGGCGTTCC